>CALLZQ010000571.1 GCA_937858255.1 uncultured Tabrizicola sp. | reverse complement strand
CCGGCGCTGCCCCTGCCCTTTTTCTTCCCCTAAATCCCCCGGGGGACGCGGTTTCCTCGAAAACCCGCCGGGGCGCCGCCCCCCGCCTTGCCCCGCCTGAAACCCGCGCGCTGCGCCAGCCAGGAGATGACCGATGTCCGCCGACCGCCTGCCCCATGAGAAAGGCTTCCACGTCAGTTGGGACCAGATGCACCGCGACGCGCGGGCGCTTGCATGGCGCCTTGACGGCAAAGGCCCGGATGCGGGCAACTGGAAGGCCGTTGTCGGCATCACCCGCGGCGGCCTCGTCCCCGCCATGATCGTCGCCCGCGAACTCGATATCCGCGTGGTCGATACGATCAGCGTGAAATCCTACAATCATCAGGCTCAGACCGAGGCCAAGGTGCTCAAGGCGCCGCAGGCCGAGATGATGGGCGATGGCACGGGTATCCTGATCGTCGATGATCTGGTCGACTCGGGCAAGACGCTGGAACTGGTCCGCCGTCTTTACCCGCAGGCACATTTCGCCACGGTCTATGCCAAGCCCTCGGGCAAGCCGCAGGTCGATACCTATATCACCGAGGTCAGCCAGGACACCTGGATCTTCTTCCCTTGGGACATGGCGCTGCAATATGTCCAGCCCTATCGCGGCACTGACTGAAGGCGCACGCCCATGACCCTGCCGCTGAACCCCGCCATGGCCGCGACCGAGGCGCCCCCGGTGATGGAGGCGCGCCGCTGGCTGTCCGGTGTGACCTTTCCGCCCGGGCGACCGCTGATCAATGTCAGTCAGGCCGCGCCGGTGGATCCACCCCCGCTCGCGCTGCGGCAGGCGATTGCCGAGGCGGCGCTGAACGACGATGCCGCCCATCTCTATGGCCCGGTTCTGGGTCTGTCGGCGCTGCGGGCCGAAATCGCCCGCCGCTGGGGCGTGGCCTATGGCGGCAGCGTCTCGCCCGAGCAGGTCGCCATCACCCAAGGCTGCAATCAGGCCTTTACCGCCGTGATGGCCACCCTCGCCGGTGCCGGGGATGAGGTGATCCTGCCGACGCCGTGGTACTTCAATCACAAGATGTGGCTGGATATGCAG
>CALLZQ010000570.1 GCA_937858255.1 uncultured Tabrizicola sp. | reverse complement strand
GGCCCCGCCCCGGGGCACCCCCCCGCGCCTTGCGGGCAGGCCAAACCCCCGCCCCGGGATGGCGGCTCGCCAGTTCCTCGGCAATGGCAAGGCTTTCGGGCATCACCACCCCATCCGGCGTGCGGATGGTTGGCGCGGTGCGGGCAGGGTGATAGGCGCGCAGCAGGGTCGGCAATTCATCGGTGTAAAGCCGGGCACGGTGCAGGCGATAGGGAATGCCAAAGACCTCGAACAGCAGCCAGCCGCGCAGCGACCAGCTTGAATAGCCGCGATCACCAATCACCAGATCATAGACATCACTCATGGCATGCACCCTCTTGACCATTGCCGGGCCATGCTATGCCGCAGGGCAGCACAACGGAAAGCGCGTATTTTGGGGGCTATCCATCAAGGAATGGGATTGCCCGCCTCTGCCTGCCAGCGAGAGCCATCGGGGCCAATGATCTGGCATAGGCTGGTGACAGAGAGGTTGTCGATACGATGGGCAAAGGCCTCTTCGGTGGACAGGCCAAGGCATATCTGCAAGGCGCCGACGATGGCGCCGAAATGGCAGACCACGATGGTATCTGTGGCGGGATTGTCGCTCAGCCGGGTCAGGGCACCGGTGATCCGGGCCAGCAGCTCGTTCCAGCTTTCGCCACCGGGAGGACGCACATCGCCGGGCCTTTCCCAAAAGGCGGCGATGCGTTCCGGGTCTTCGGCCTCGATCTCGGCATAGCGGCGGTTTTCCCAGGCGCCGAAATGCATCTCACGCCAAAGGGTCTCATGCGGCAGGCGCCGGCGTCCGGGCAGCGACAGCGCATCCGCCGTGGCCACTGCCCGGCAAAGGTCGGAAGAGATCATGACCGCTTCGGCCGGCAGATGCGCGGTCAGGCGGGCGATCGCGGCGGTGTCGGACAGATCGGCGGGCAGGTCGGTCCAGCCGGTCATGCCCTTGGCATGGGTCGGCCCATGGCGGACAAGGTGCAGCCGCCTCATGCGTCACCCCCCGGCGTCAGCCCGTCGGGCAGCCGTCCCTTGAGCGCAAAGGGCAGGCCGGCCATTACCCCCAGCACCAGCCCCGCCGCTGCGGCCAGCCGCTGATTCAGCCGCCCCTGCTCGTCGCGGAACTGCCGGGCCAGGGCGTTTTCGGGAACGATGGCCCAGCCGACTTCGTTCGAGACGACCACGACAGGGGCCGGACAGGC
The DNA here is from genome assembly GCA_937858255.1 of uncultured Tabrizicola sp. Taxonomy (GTDB): domain Bacteria; phylum Pseudomonadota; class Alphaproteobacteria; order Rhodobacterales; family Rhodobacteraceae; genus Pseudotabrizicola. The sequence goes on along the minus strand of CALLZQ010000570.1, from coordinate 1,920 downwards.
GATCAGCGCCGCCACCAGCCGCTCGGCCTCGGCCGCCAGATCAGAACCTGCGAGCAGATGGTTCGACAGCCACAGCGTCGCGCAGTCGAGCAGGACGACATGGTCTGCCGGCACATTCGACAGAACCGGCGCCAGATGCAGCGGGGCCTCATGCGTGGTCCAGCCCTGGCCTCGGTCGCTCTGGTGCTGGGCGATCCGGGCGGTCATTTCCCCGTCAAAGGCCTGTGCCGTAGCAAGGTAAATCTTCGGTCGACCCGACCGCAAAACCAACGCCTCGGCGATGCGGGATTTGCCCGATCGCGCCCCTCCCAGCACCAGGCTTAGGGCCGGAAGCGAAAAAGTCGAGTGATCGAGTGAACCAGTTGCCACCATTCTGCGTATCTCTCAGGAGCGCCAAGAAAGTCGCACCAACAGATGACCGGGAGGGTCCGATGGCACTGGACGGATATACCGATCAAACCATGTCTCGCCAAGCAATGAAGGCAGAGTTGCTGGATGCGGAAACCGAGATGCGGCTTGCCTATGCCTGGCGTGACAAGCGCGATGAGGCGGCGCTGCACCGGCTGATCACCGCCTATATGCGGCTGGCGATCAGCATGGCGGCCAAATTCCGCCGCTATGGCGCACCGATGAATGACCTGATCCAAGAGGCCAGCCTTGGCCTGATGAAAGCCGCCGACAAATTCGACCCGGATAGGGGCGTGCGGTTTTCGACCTATGCCGTCTGGTGGATCAAGGCGAGCATTCAGGACTATGTCATGCGCAACTGGTCGCTTGTCCGTACCGGTTCGACCAGCAGTCAGAAGGCGCTTTTCTTCAACCTGCGCCGGGTTCAGGCCCGGCTGGAGCGCGAGGCGGCGCAAGAGGGCGCGCCCCTTGATGCCGCGCAACTGCGTCAGCGTGTGGCGATGGAGGTGGGCGTTTCGCTGGCCGATGTCGAGATGATGGAGGGGCGGCTCTCGGGTTCGGACTTCTCGCTGAACGCGGTGCAGGGCAGTGGCGATGAGGGGCGCGAATGGATCGACGCGCTGGAAGATGACGCGGTGCAGGGCGCGGATCTGGTCGAGGTACGGCACGATCTGGATCATCTGCGCGGCTGGCTGGTGGCAGCGATGCAAGCCCTGAATGCGCGTGAGCGGTTCATCGTCACCGAGCGCAAGCTGCGCGATGAGCCGCGCACACTGGAATCTCTGGGTGAAGAACTGGGCCTGTCGAAAGAGCGGGTGCGCCAGCTTGAGGCCGCAGCCTTTGCCAAGATGCGCCGCAGTCTGGAAAGCCAGAGCCGGGAAGTGCATCATTTCATCTGAGGCGGCGAATGCCCCGCGCTGATCCGCGGCCTTGGGGGTGTCTTGGGGGGTGTTGAGTTTGCGCCGCGCCGCGCCTAACCTCCGCCCGAAAGCGTGGGGATGCGGATGCTGGCCGGAAAACGGATATTACTGATCATCGGCGGCGGCATCGCCGCCTATAAGTCGCTGGACCTGATCCGCCTGCTGACCAAGGCCGGGGCGCGGGTTGTGCCGGTGCTGACGCGCGCGGGGGCGGAATTTGTCACGCCCTTGTCGGTCTCGGCGCTGGCGGGCACCAAGGTTTATGCGGAGTTTTTTGTTCTGCCGGATGAGGCCGAGATGGGCCATAACCAGCTTTCCCGCGCCGCCGATCTGGTGGTGGTGGCGCCGGCGACAGCCGATCTGATGGGCAAGATGGCGGCGGGGCGGGCAGATGATCTGGCCTCGACCCTTTTGTTGGCGACTGACAAGCGGGTGATGATTGCCCCGGCGATGAATGTGCGGATGTGGCTGCACCCGGCGACGCAGCGCAATCTGGTGACGCTGGCGGGGGGGGGGGTCGCCGTGGGGGGGCCGGATGGCGGGGGGGTGGGCCGGGGGGGAATCGGGCCGGGCCGCGTGGGCGGACCGGGCG
>CALLZQ010000569.1 GCA_937858255.1 uncultured Tabrizicola sp. | reverse complement strand
ATGCGCGAGTCGATGGAATATGACGTTGTGATTGTGGGGGCTGGTCCGTCGGGTCTGTCGGCGGCGATCCGGTTGAAGCAGTTGTCGCCTGAGCGGTCTGTGGTGGTGCTGGAGAAGGGGTCCGAGGTGGGCGCGCATATCCTGTCGGGGGCGGTGCTGGACCCCTCGGGTCTGGATGCGCTCTTGCCCGAGTGGCGGTCGATGGATGCGCCGGTCAAGACCCTGGTGCGCGAGGATAATTTCTACATGCTCGGCCCGGCCGGGCAGATCCGCATCCCGAATTTCCCGATGCCGCCCCTGATGAACAACCACGGCAATTACATCGTCTCGATGGCCAATGTCTGCCGCTGGCTGGCGGGTGTGGCCGAGGGGCTGGGGGTCGAGATTTTCCCCGGCATGTCATGCAGCGAGCTGGTCTATGACGGCGACCGCGTTGCCGGCGTGGTGGCGGGCGAATTCGGGCGCGATCCGGCGACGGGCGAACCCGGCCCGAATTACGAACCGGGGATGGAGCTGCGCGGCAAATATGTCTTCCTGTCGGAAGGGGTGCGCGGCAGCCTCGCCAAAGAGGTGATCGCCAAATACGACCTGTCGAAGGGCCATTGCCCGCAAAAATTCGGCATTGGCATGAAAGAGATCTGGGAGATCGACCCCGCCAAGCACCGAGAGGGCACGGTCACCCATACGATGGGCTGGCCGCTGGGGGGCAATGCCGGCGGCGGGTCATTCATCTATCACCTTGAGAACAATCAGGTTTATGTGGGCTTTGTCGTTCACCTGAACTACCAGAACCCCCATCTCTACCCCTATATGGAGTTCCAGCGCTTCAAGCATCACCCGATGGTGGCCGAGCTGCTGAAGGGCGGCAAGCGCGTGGCCTATGGCGCGCGGGCGATTTCCGAGGGCGGCTATCAGTCGATGCCCAAGATGGTGGCGCCGGGCGTGGCGCTCTTGGGCTGCTCGGTCGGCATGGTCAACGTGCCGCGGATCAAGGGCAACCATAACGCCATGCTCTCGGGCAAGGCGGCGGCCGAGGCGGCGCATGCGGCACTCGAGGCCGGGCGTTCGGGCGATGAACTGGCCGCCTATGAGGCCGAGGTGCGGGGCGGCGCCATCGGCAAGGATTTGAAAAAGGTCCGCAATGTCAAACCCCTGTGGTCGAAATACGGGCTGGTCGCCAGCCTGGTCGGCGGCGGGCTCGACATGTGGACGAACACGCTGGGCTTTTCGCTGTTCGGCACCTTGCGGCACGGCAAATCGGATGCGGCGGCGACGGGCGAGGCCAAGGATTTCGCGCCGATCGACTACCCCAGGCCCGATGGCAAGCTGTCCTTCGACCGGCTGACCAATGTGGCCTTCAGCTTTACCAACCACGATGAGGCGCAGCCCTGCCACCTGCGGCTGAAAGACCCCTCGATCCCGATCGCGGTGAACCTGCCGAAATATGCCGAGCCGGCGCAGCGCTACTGCCCCGCCGGCGTCTACGAAGTCGTCGCCGAAGAGGGCAAGGACCCCCGCTTCGTCATCAACTTCCAGAACTGCGTCCACTGCAAAACCTGCGACATCAAAGACCCCAGCCAGAACATCACATGGACAACCCCCCAAGGCGCGGGCGGGCCAAATTATCCGAATATGT
>CALLZQ010000568.1 GCA_937858255.1 uncultured Tabrizicola sp. | reverse complement strand
TCGCCTGTGAGCGGATAAAGTTCGGGGATGATGTCGTGACCGGGCTCGCCGCGACCCCGGCCCCCCGCCGGGCCGCCCCATCGGCGGCGCGCCCGCGGACGCACAAAACGCGCCGCGCTTCGGCCTCCGCGGCAAGCCGCCGCAAAAGAGCCGCTTTCCCAAGTTTCCGCCGCGGTTGTGCCCATGAATGGCATCTCGAAATGCGTGTGCGGGTCAATGCCGCCGGGTATGACATAGGCGTCGGTGGCATCAATTACCTTATCGCCGGTCAGATCCGGCCCGATGGCCTTGATCGTCTCGTTTTCGATAAGGATATCCGCCTTGTAGGTGCGGTCGGCGGCAATAATGGTTCCGCCCTTGATCACAGTAGACATCTATCGTTCCTCTCGATGGTGGGTGTGGGTGGCATTGGTCGATCAGCCGCAAATCCCGGCTGTTTTCAAAGCGGTAAACAAAAGCACATTTGCGCCATTCGCGGCCCATTCGGGACGGATCGCTTCGTCTTCGTTGTGGCTTAGGCCGTCTACGCAGGGGCAAAAAACCATCGCCGTTGGCGCAATCTGATTGATCCAGCAAGCGTCGTGGCCAGCACCAGAAACCATGTCGCGATGCGAATAGCCCAGGGTTGTTGCTGCGTTGCGGATATCCTCAAGAACCTGCGGGTCAAAGGCGACAGGCTCGAACGCGCCGATGGCCTCGATCTCAAAATCCAGCCCGATCCTGGCCGCAATCTGCGCAACCCCCGCCCGAAAGCGGGTTTCCATATCGGTCAGGGCATGGTTTTCGGGGTGCCGGAAATCGACAGTCAGCACGGCCTTGCCGGGTATGATGTTGCGAGAGTTCGGCAACAGCGACAGTTGGCCGACAGTGCCAACGCCGAACGGCTGGTGGCTCCAGGCGATTTCATCGACCAGATCAACGATCCGCGCCGCACCAAGACCGGCGTTCAGCCGATTTGGCATCGGGGTTGAACCAGCATGGGCTTCGCGGCCCACCAGCGTTGCCTGCAACCATTTCAGGCCCTGCCCGTTGGTCACAACACCGATGTCGATACCCTCATACTCCAGAATCGGCCCCTGTTCGATATGGAGTTCGATATAGGCATGTGGCTTGCGGTTGCCGGTGGGCGTGGCACCCTGAAACCCGATCCGGGCCAACTCGTCACCGAAACACAACCCATCCGCATCGGCGCGCGCATAGGCCCATTCAACGCCGTGGATACCCGCGAAAACCCCCGAACCCAGCATGACGGGGGCAAACCGACAGCCTTCCTCATTAGTCCAGTTGACGACCTCAATCGGCCGCGTCGTGCGGATGTCATGCGCGTTCAGGGTGCGGATGACCTCAAGCCCGGCAAGCACACCCAATACACCATCATAGCGCCCACCTGTTGGCTGGGTATCCAGATGGCTGCCGATCATGACGGGCAACGCATCAGGATCAGCCCCGTCGCGGCGGGCAAACATATTGCCGACGGTATCAACAACAACCGTGCATCCCGCCGCCTCGCACCAGGATTGAAACAGCAAACGCCCATCGCGGTCGGCATCTGTCAGTGTCTGCCGGTTGTTGCCACCACGCAGGCCGGGACCGATTTCGGCCATGGCGGCAAGGCTTGCCCAAAGCCGGTCTGGATCAATGCGAGGGCTGTCTGCGCCATTTGTCATTCAGAAAACGTCCTTTGAGTGTCTTGTCGTTGACGCATGTGTCGCGGGTTGCCGCCTTCACCGCTTGCTGTGACTGAAGATATCAAGTTCATCGTGCAGCTCGTCGATCTGGTTGAGCCGGTCGATGCCGGTTTGGCCAAGATGAAGCGCCAGTGAGGTTCCGAGGAAGTTCAGAATGCTGACCGCCGCGGTGTAGGAATCGTAAAGATAGGGGCCATGGCTGTGGCAGCGAAACACCACATCCGCGAGCTTGGCTGTCCGCGCGGCACTGATGTCGGTGACATAAACGGTTTTGACGCCAAGGCTTTGGGCCTTGCTCATGACCGCCCGTAGCGCCATGGGCCGCCGCCGAAAGCCAATGACCAGCATCCCGTCGCCGGGCTTCATATTCAGCACTTCCTCGGCAAAACTTAACCCGCCAATTGGAATAAGCCGGACATCCTCACGCAGCATGTTGAGGATGAAACGCGCGTAATGGGCCAGCCCGTAGCTGTTGCGCAGACCAAGGATCCAGATCGTCTGTCCCTTTGACAAGATATCGAGGGATTGCTCCATCTGGTCGGCAGTGATGCGGTCAAAGGTCTTGCGCAGGTTTTCCTGATCCGTCGCCAGATGTTCCAGAACGTTCGGAGCAACCCGCGCCTCGCCACGCGCCTCAAGTTGTTTGAGCGGCGAGCCCCAGTGGTTGACCTGCCTGGCAACCCGACGGGCTTCTTCAAAGCTGCGGTATCCCAGCCGTTTGAACAAACGCGCCGCCGTCGCCTTGGAGACGTTCGCCTGCTTTGCCAGCTCTGTCGCAGTGTATCCGATAAAATCGCTGCGTTGGTCCATGATGAGATCTGCGAGGGCACGCTCGCCCGGCGGGATCTCTTCATAGATGGCCAATATGCGCTTTTCGATCGACTTTTCGGTATCACTTGTCAAATCCACATCCCCTTAGATTATGTCCGTCAACATGTTGACTGGCCTGCCGTGACAATCTTGCAGACGGACATTAGGCGCTTCAGCCTGCCGGGTCTTCGTCTGCAAGAGGCGGCGGCACGGCGCCTTTCCGCTCGACGATCAGCTTGTATGATTCCGGCTCGCGGTGGCGAGCGAAATCGAAGATCGTTTCGCGATAGCGCTTGCCAATGTCGAGATCGGCCTTAGTGGTTATCACCTCATCGCCAAGCGACGACGCCATGGCGACAATCTCGCCTGATGGGGAAATGATCACACTTTGACCCAGCATCTTGGAGCCTTCCTCGGTGCCACATTTTGCCGTTCCGATAACCCAGTTTGCTTTTTGATATGCGCCCGCCTGCATCGACAGATGGTTGTGAAAAATGGTCAGCGCATCAATGTCATCATGGCCTGTGTGGTCGAAAGGCGTGTTGTAGCCCAAAAGAACCATTTCTACCCCCTGAAGACCCATCACGCGATAGGTCTCGGGCCAGCGGCGATCATTGCACAGGCACATGCCCATCACGCCGCCATAGCCGCGCCAGACCGGAAAGCTGGTATTACCCGGCTCGAAATAGCGCTTTTCAAGATGCTGGTGCTGCCGTCCGGGCTGCGGCTCGGAATGGCCCGGCAGATGAACCTTGCGATACTTGCCGATGATCCCCCCCCGACGATCCACAAGGATCGAGGTGTTGAACCTGCGCAAGCGACCGTCTTCCTGAGTCAGTTCTGCGTAGCCAAGATAGAAGCCAATCTCAAGTCGGCGGGCCTCATCGAACAGGGGTTGGGTTTCCGGCCCCGGCATGGCCTGTTCGTAATACTGGTTCAGCTCTGCCTCATCTTCGATGAGCCAACGCGGGAAAAAGGTGGTAAGTGCCAGTTCCGGGAACACCACCAATTCGGCGCCACGCCCCTTTGCCTCGCGCATCAGCGCGATCAGGCGGGTGACAACCTGCGGGCGGGTTTCGGACTTGGCGATGGGGCCCATCTGGGCGGCGGCAACATTGACAAATCGTGTCATTCGTCTGGTCCTTACGATTGTGGTGCGCAGTGTCATTCGCACAGGGAGGCTGGAGGTGGCGCGGCGGAAGTCACGTGGGTTGAAGGGTGAAAATCAAGTCGCGCAGCCGAAAACGATGGTGGTTTTCATAGCTTTCCCTCGACGGAAGCTGGGCTGGCCTGCGTAGCATCCGCCCTGGTTTTGGCGCGGCGAAACACCAAATCGCGGCCACCCATGATGCCAGCAGGACGAGCGATCAGCACGCAAAGCATAACAATTGCCAATCCGACTTCCGCCAAGCCGGGCATCTCGCCTACGGAAACGCCAGCAATGCCGAAGCCGCCCTCGAACCGGCGCAATATCTCTAGCAACAGCGACACCAGAAGGGTTCCGACCACCGCCCCGCTCAGACTTTCCATGCCGCCGACAACCAACATCGCCAGCGTGATAAAGGTAAGGTCAAGGAAGAAGGCGTTGGCCGACAGAATGCCAAGGAAATGCCCGTAAAGTGAACCGCCGATCCCC
>CALLZQ010000567.1 GCA_937858255.1 uncultured Tabrizicola sp. | reverse complement strand
CTCAGGAACTTGGGGTTGAGACGACTTCTGGTCTGATCGGGTGGGGTGACGCTCCTGTGTCCACACATCTGTCGCGCCGCAGAGGACCGCCGCCATTACCGCCGCAAGATGGCGGCATCATGCTGGCCCACCTGACTGTACCCGCAGACAGTGCCGACGGAAAACCTGCGGCAACGGCCACCCCCACGGACCAGCCCCCACCGGATACGGTGCCCGATAAGGCGCCCGAGCGGACGGTTGCGGTGATCGACCCGGGCGCGGTCGAGGATCTGGCGCTGGGTGAGACGCTGGTGCTGCCGCTGCTGACCGCCGCCGCCCCCGGCGGGGAATTCAGCGACGAGGCACGCGCCCTGTTGCAGGCCTTGGATCATCGTCTGACCGCAGCCGGCCCCGAACATTTTGCCCTTTTCGTCGAGACCCGGATCGCCCCTGCCCCTGGCTCTGCCTCTTTGCCGCCAGAGATCGCCGAGGCTGAAGCCGCCCTGCTTGACCGGCTGACCGAGACCATGGCCGAGCTTGGCCTTGGCCGTGCCGAGCCGCTGGCCATCCGTCCGGCAGAGGCACCTCTGGCCCCGGGCGTGACGCTGGCGGTAACGCGCATCACCCTGCCCCAGGCCTTGCCGCCGGTCTGGGCCCTGACCCCCGGGGCGCCAGACGATCTGCACGCGTTTTCCTTTGGCCAAGGGACCGGCCCGCGCGATTTCGCCCTGACCGACCCGCGGCTGCGCCAATCGACCGAGGGGATGATCGACTTCTGGACCTCGCCGGAATGGGCGCAGCTGAAGGGCTATGATCCCACGCTGATCGAGATCGGCGATGGCGATGAGACCGCGCTCAGCCTGCATCTGCTGGACAACCGGATGGGGTTGGCGGTCTGGACCGGCATTCCCGGCCTCACGCTGGCGCTGCCACATGATTTTTCGGCAAACCGCCCCTATCACATCACGCTGACCGCCACCCTTGCCGGTATCGGTTTGCAGGTCGATGGCCAGTCGCTCGGCCCGCTGCTGCCCCTGCCGCTGGGCCGGGCCGCGCCTCTGCGGCTGCGGCTGGGCGACGATGCGCAGGGGCAAAGCCGCTATCAGGGCCGCATCGGCCATCTGCGGCTCTGGCACCGAATTCCCGCCGCCGACGATCTGGCGCGTCTGGGCAGCGTCGATTTCATTCCGCCCGAGACCGACCCCCTGGCCGATGCCGCCTCGGCGGTGATCCGGTGGAATGCGCAGCGCGGCCAGATGGAGATGCACGATCTGCCCCGGATCGAGACACCGGCGGCGGGATGGTATGCGCCTTTGCCCGATGGCGATATCCATCTGCTGAATGCCGGGGATTTTCTGGCAGAGGGTCAGGCGCCGGTATTTTCGCCGATGCAGGCCGACTGGCAGGCGCAAAGCCTGTCGCGGGCGGCCCAGCCCCCCGCCGATGGCGAGCCCGGCGCCTTTGGCGCCTGGGAAGATGCGCAGAACAACCCTGCCTTCGCGGTGCGCCATGCCTTTCGGCTGATCCCCGATCAGGGGATTGACCTTGATGCCCTTCGCCGCCCGCCGCCCTCCCGCTTTGGTATCAAGACGCCGCGGAAATTCGAATGGGGGCTGCCGAACTGGGGCCTTGCGGTGCGCAGCGATGCCAAGGGCGTGCTGGCCATCACCCAGACCGTCTGCACCACCGATCAGCGCGCCGGCGACCGTTGGACCTGCCCGGATGACGCCCGTTTTGCCGGGCGGCGGCTGGTGGTGTTCGACACAGACGAATATCTGACCGGCCTGGGCTGGCAGCGCAGCGACAGCGGTATCCGCAACCTCTATTTCATCACCAACAAGCGGATCACCCCCAAGATGGGGGGCGATCTGCAACCGGGCGAAACGCTGATCGAAGACTATCGTCAGATCCTGCCCGCCGGGGTGCGTCCCAGCCAGTTCATCGCCTATTTCGAGGCCGGCCGGATGATCGACTTCGGCCTTGATTTCGATGCCCGCCATCGCCTGCCCGGTGTGACGCTGATCTCGGAAACCGGGGTCGCCATGCGCTTTGTGCGGCAATCGGCCGACAGGCTGGAAAGTGCCGAGGGGGATTTGGGCTTTCTGGCGGGCTTTCCCGGTGCCAGCCCCAAGGGCGAGACCCTGCTGACCATGCCGGCTGAGGGGCGGTTGCAGATCTCCGGCCTGCCGGGCGAACTGCTGCGCCTGCCCGACCGGCCCCCGGCCGTGCCGGGTACCGCCTTTAACGATACCTTCGTTTCGCTGTCCAAGGCAGTAAACCTGCAAGCCAGTTTTACCGGTTATGACGCCGTATCAATGGATCCGCTGCATCTGGTGCGCAGCGGCGCGAGTCATCCGGTGTTCCGCCTGCCCGATGGCGACAGCCGCGACTATTACGATGCCAACCGCATCTTCGTGCCACGCGGCTTGCATTACTTTCCCGAATTCACCGGCGAGACTCAGGCCCGTGTCACCACCTCGGATACCTATTCGGAATATGCCGACAGCTTTTCCGACACGGTCAGTTTTGGCATCGGCGGCAAGGCTGCGCCGGGCAGTTTCAGCGCCAGCACCACGATGACCAGTGCCCGCAAATCGATTGCCGAGGAAAAACTCAGCCGGACCCGGGGCCTTGCCCGCGCGGTTTTCTACGATCTGGTGCTGGATCCTCAGCATATGGAACTGGACGACCTCTTTGCCGCCGAGGCCGCGCGCCTGCCGGTCAACGGCGGTTATGATGCCTTTATCGAAACCTTTGGCACCCATTACCCGGTGGCGGTGGTTTATGGCGGGCTGGGGGTTCTGGAAATCGACGCCACGGAATCGATGCGGCAGGACATGCGGCAGCACGGTATCTCGATCAAGCTGGAGGCCAGCGTGATGCTGGATGCGGCCAGCAAGACCAATGCCTCTTTCGGCTATGAGCATTCCTCGGAACATGCAGAGACCTTTCGCGAGGTGATGGGCAGCCAGACCGAGAATTTCTACTGGATCGGCGGCACCCATGCCGGCGCCTCGAATGCCGGCTGGACCGTGGGGACCGATGGCGTCGTGCCGGTACATGTGCAGTTGCGCCCGATCTGGGAATTGCTCTCGCCGCTGAATTTCGACGATCCGGCGGTTTATGTGCTGGCACGGCAGTCGCTGCGGGCCAAGGTCGAGGGGCGGCTGGCCCGGGCGGGCATCGGCTTGCCCGGTGGCGCGGATGAAGGAACCTATGTGGAGGAGGTGCCGGTGGGTTGCGTTGGCCGTGCCGGAGATGAACCCGGCGCCAAAAGCGTGCCGGGGGAGAGATCGGTGCGGCCCGGCGCCGTGGCGCTGACCGCCAAGCCGGTCAAGATGTTCCCGATGGTCGGCATGGCGGTGTTTGACGGGGCGCAGGGCCTGTTGCGCAATCTGGTGGCGCATCAGATCGACCCTGACGAGGATTACAAGGCGCTGCTGGTGCAATGCCCTTCGCAGATCAATCTGCTCGAACGTTCGCCCTATGCCGCCTCGAACGCGCTTTACCGCTTTCAGATGTCGGCGGATGACATCCTGTCAGGCCGGGCCAGCTATGATGTGCTGGACCGGATCGACCTTGAATCGCGGGTCATTCATCCGCCGGTCGACCAGAACTCGCGCGAGGTTAAGTCCAAGGCCTTTCTTGCCGGCCTGACCCTTGGCATTTCGGTGCTGGTCGATGAATTGACCAATGACGATGGCTCTCCCTTGGTCAGGATCGGGGAAAAGGTCTTCCGCCCCAAGGGGATGGCGCAGAGCGGCTTTAACCTGCGCGCTGCGCTTTGCGACCCGGGCGGGGAATGCCCCCTCAGCACCGCCGATCTCGACCGGCTGTCGGGCCGCTGGCTGCGCAAGAGCGTACAGATACCGCGCGCCCTGGCCTGTGGCAGCGGAACGCCGCCGGTTCCCGATTATGCCTGCCTGCCGCGACGGGTGGATTATTCGCTGAGGATCGTCAAATGAGTGCCCTGCGCCGCCTGCCCTTGGCCGTACTGGCCCTGACAACGGCCTTGGCCAGTGTCCTGCCCGCGCCCGAGGGTTGGGCGATGTTCCGCAACGAGGCGGGGCGGGATGCCGGCGCCGAAAGGGACAGGGACAGTGAAAGCAGCGGCCCGCCGCCGCCCCCGCCGCCCGAAGAGGGGGAGCCCGCT
>CALLZQ010000566.1 GCA_937858255.1 uncultured Tabrizicola sp. | reverse complement strand
CGGGGGCAAACCCACCGGTTGCTGTCTGCGGCGGTCCTGTATCATCAAGGGGAACCCGTCTGGCGGCATGTTGCTGAGGCTCGATTGTCGATGGGTCACTTCTCTGATGCCTATCTTGAGGATTATCTGGCGCGAAACTGGGAAAGCGTCCGGCACTCGGTCGGCGGCTACAAACTGGAAGAAGAGGGCGCTCGCCTCTTCACTGCCATCACAGGGGATTACTTTACGGTTCTCGGCCTTCCCCTGTTGCCCCTGCTCGGCTATCTCCAAGACAGGGGGATCATCGCATCATGACGCTCGACCATCCGCGCATTCCGCTTGCAGGGGTAATCGGCCATCCAATAGCCCATAGCCGCTCGCCGGCACTGCATGGGTTCTGGCTGAAACGCTATGGAATCAAAGGTCATTACATCCCGATGGATGTGGCGCCCTCGGATCTGGCGCATGTGTTGCAGACCTTGCCGAAGATGGGGTTTGTCGGCGTGAACATCACTATCCCGCACAAGGAAGATATCCTCAGGATCGCGGACATCATTACCGACCGGGCGGCGCTGATCGGGGCCGCCAATACGCTGATCTTCCGCAAGGACGGGCGCATTCATGCCGATAACACAGATGGTGCCGGTTTCATCGCCAACCTGCGGCAGAATGCCCCCCATTGGGATCCGGGCGCAGGCCCTGCGGCGGTCTTCGGGGCTGGGGGCGCAGCACGCGCCGTGATTGCGGCTCTGATAGAGGTCGGCGTGCCTGAAATCCGTATCGCCAATCGCACCCGTCCCCGCGCCGAATCAATCCGCGCCGATTTCGGCGCCAAGGTCGTGGTCAGCGAATGGGTTCAGGCCGCGAATATGCTCGACGGCGCACTGACGGTGGTGAATACCACGTCGCTCGGCATGACAGGCAAACCCGATTTCCGGGTTCCGCTTGATGGGCTCGATCCGGCGGCGACGGTGACGGATATTGTCTACACTCCCTTGATGACCCAATTTCTGATCGAGGCACAGGCGGCGGGTTGCACCGTGGTTGATGGTCTGGGCATGTTGCTGCATCAGGCCGCGCCGGGGTTTGAACGCTGGTTTGGTGTCAGGCCCGAAGTGGATGACGAAACCCGCCGCGCGGTTCTGGGGGCATGAGCGTCTTTCGCCTTGGCCTGACCGGCTCAATCGGCATGGGAAAATCCACCACTGCGGCATTCTTTCGTGAGGCCGGGGTTCCGGTCTGGGATGCCGATGCGGCTGTCCACCGGCTTTACGCCCCCGGTGGAGCGGCGGCAGACCCGCTGGGCAAGATCTGTCCGGCAGCAGTTTCTGATCAGGGGATCGACCGTGCGGCGCTGCGGGACTGGATCGCCGCCGATGCCACCGCCCTGCCGCAGATTGAGGCGATTGTGCATCCTCTCGTGGCCGTGGATCGACAGGCGTTTGCTGACGAAATCGTCTCTGACATTGCGGTTTTCGACATTCCCCTGTTGTTCGAAAAGGGGACCGAGGCTGAAATGGATGCAACGCTTTTGGTCACGGCCCCGGCGGCGCTTCAACGCGCCCGGGTTCTGGCCCGTCCGGGTATGACCCAGGGACAGTTCGATCTGATCCGCGCAAGGCAAATGCCCGATGCCGAAAAGCGGGCAAAGGCCGATCACATTGTCGAGACACTGTCACTCGACCAGACCCGTGCCTATGTTCTGGCGCTGATCGATTATTTGCGGAAGAACCATGCGTGAGATCGTTCTCGACACCGAAACCACCGGCTTTGAACCCTCGGAAGGCCATCGTATCGTCGAGATCGGCGCCATCGAACTGTTCAACCATTTGCCGACCGGCAAGACCTATCACCAGTATATCAACCCGGAACGGTCGATGCCGCGCGAAGCCTTTGAGGTACACGGTATCGGTCCCGACCTGCTCGACCCGCCGGGAGAGCTAAAGCCGGGTGCCGTTACCCTGCGCGACAAGCCGCTTTTCAAGGCGATTGGCCGGGCATTTCTGGATTTCGTCGGCGATGCGCGGCTGGTGATCCACAATGCCAGCTTTGATATGAAATTCCTGAATGCCGAGCTGAAAGCAGCCGGTCTGCCCGGTCTGGCCAACGACCGCGCGATTGACACGCTGATGATGGCGCGCAGCCGGTTTCCCGGCTCGCCGGCGTCTCTCGATGCGCTTTGCCGGCGGTTTGGTGTCGACAATTCGGCCCGGGAAAAGCATGGGGCCTTGCTCGATTCTGAAATTCTGGCCGAAGTTTATCTTGAACTGATTGGTGGACGCCAACCCGATCTTGTACTGGGCTCGGTCACCACGGCGCAAAGCGCGGCCGGCCCTGTCAGCTCCAACTGGCGTCCTCGTCCGCGACCAACCCCATTGCCAGCCCGCCTG
>CALLZQ010000565.1 GCA_937858255.1 uncultured Tabrizicola sp. | reverse complement strand
CAGCGAAGGGTCTTTCAGCAGGGATGCGAGATTGGTGACGGAATCGAGCATTGGGGCCTCCCATTTCGGATGGGCACATGCAAAGCATGGGCGGGGGGCGCTGTCCAGTTCAAGGGCGGCGTTAGTGCCAGATTTTGATCAAATCAGGGGGTTCTGGATGGAGTTCCGCAGTCAGGCTGATCGCGATTATGCCAATGGCGCCTTTATTCCCGGCGCCGATGGGTTTGTGCCGCGTTGGCGGGCGGCGGCGGCGGCATTCCGGGCGGGATGCGGGGGGCGGGCGCGGCTGGATCTGCCCTATGGGCCGGGGGCCCGTCAGCGATTTGACCTGTTCCTGCCTGTGGGGGCGCCACGGGGCCTGCTGGTCTTTATCCACGGCGGTTACTGGCTGGCCTTCGGGCGCGAGGATTGGACGCATCTGGCGGCGGGGGCGCTGGCGCGGGGCTGGGCCTGCGCCATGCCCTCCTACACGCTGGCGCCCGAGGCGCGGATTGCCGCGATGGTTGGTGAAATCCGCGCGGCGGTCTCGGCGGTTTCGGCGATGGTGCCGGGGCCGGTGGTGGTGACGGGGCATTCTGCCGGTGGGCATCTGGCCGCACGAATGGCGGGGCCGGGCGGGCCAGAGCGGATCGCCCGGGTGGTGCCTATTTCACCACTTGCAGATTTGCGGCCCCTGATGGCGACCGAGATGAATGACACCTTGCGGCTGGATGCGGCCGAAGCCCTTGCCGAAAGCCCGGCCTTTCAGCCGCCGCGCCCCGGGATCTCTGCCCATGTCTGGGTTGGCGGGCAGGAACGCCCGGCCTTTCTGTGGCAGGCGCGGCTTTTGTCCGAAGAATGGGCCTGCCCCTGGACGGTCGATCCGGGGCGGCACCATTTCGACGTGATCGAGGGGCTGGCCCGACCGGATTCGCCCCTGACCGGCGCCTGTCTGGACGGTCTGTGACGCCTTATTTCGGGCTGTCGTAGGCGGCGAGCGCGGTATAGTCGATCAACTGTGCCAAGGGCAGCAGCGCCGCCGTCTCGGCCCCGTTCAGCGTGACCATGATCCGCTGGTCGATCACGGTGACAAGGCTGTTATCCTGATCGAGGAAGGGCGTGCCATTGACCTCGACGGTCTTGCCCATCATCGACAGCATCTGCGGATTGCCGAACATGCCCATCATCATCGCCATCAGCGGCGAATCCATCAGAAAGCCGATGGTCACATACTGCCCGTCGGGGCCGTCATAGCGCGCCTCGGTGCCGGTGCCGCCCCCGGCCATGGCCAGCGTGGCGGTATATTCGGCGTTGACGGTCTGGGTCCAGCCCTCGGGTGCCGGCGGCAACAGCGCATTCAGCAGCGCGGCCTTTTTCTCGGCCATGGCCTTGGCGGCGGCGGCCATCTCATCCCCGGCAAGGCGCAGATCCCCCGCCTCATTCGCGGCAAGGGCGGCTTGCAGGCGGTCGGCGACCGTATCGGCCAGGGCCACGGGCGCGGTAAAAGCAATGCCGGCAAGGAAAAGGCCGG
>CALLZQ010000564.1 GCA_937858255.1 uncultured Tabrizicola sp. | reverse complement strand
CTGACGGCGACGCTGTTCGTCCTGCTGGCCATCATGGGTTTTGCCGGCGAATGGATCGTCGATCTGCTCTATGACAGCCGCTATTCGGCGGCGGGGGCGATCCTGGTGCTGGTGGCGGTGATCCAGATCCCCCAGGTGATCGGCATGACCTATGACCAATCGGCATTGGCCGCCGGCGACAGCCGCAACTACTTTTACGTCACGCTGGCCCGGGCGGTTCTGCTGATGATCTTCATGATCGCGGGCGCCGAGTGGAACGGGCTGTTCGGTGCGTTGATCGGTCAGGGGCTGGCCGGGCTGGCGGTCTACCCGGCGCTGGTCTGGCTGGCCCGTCGCCATGGCGCCTGGGACCGGGTGCATGACAGCATCTTTGCGCTGGTCGGGTTGCTGCTGGCCGGCTCGGTCCTTGCCTTCGACAAGACCGCGATCGCCGCGCTGATGACGATCTTCGGAGCCGCGGGATGAGCGATACGCCACCGCAAAAGCCGATGCGCCCGCCCCAGACGGCGGCCCTACCCCCGGCTGGTTCACCATTGACCCCGCTGCAACTGGGGATGATCTATGAAAGCACGCTGGCGCGGCGGCCATGGGTCAATCTGGAACAGATCGTTGTCCGCCTGAACGATGAAGAGATCGACGCCGAGGCGCTGCGCCATGCCTGGGAAAAGGTCGCCGCCCGGCATGAGGCGCTGCGCCTGTCGATCCTGTGGCGCCGCCGTGATGTGCCGGTGCAGGTCCTGCACCCCCGTATCCCGGTCGAGGTTGCCTGCGAGGACTGGTCGCGCATGGTGCCGCGCAAGCAGCAGATGGCGCTGGAACAGGCCCTGGCCTCGGACCGCGAGCGCGGTGTCGATCTTGAGGCCTCCCCCCCCTGGCGGGTGCATCTCTATCACCTTGGCCCCCGGCAATCGGTCATGGTCTGGACCATCCACCATGCCTTTATCGACGGCCGCTCGATGGCGATTGTGCTGGAGGATCTGTTCGCGGCACTTGCCGGGCGGCCCTTACCCTCTGATCTGGCCAAGCCACGCGGATTTCCGGCCTTTTGCAAGGCTTTGCTGGCCCGCGACAGCCAAGGGGACGAGGCGCATTTCCGCGAAGCCCTCGCCGGGTTCGATGAGCCGAACGCCCTGACGACCACCCCGCGAGGGCACGGGCACCGGTTTACGCAAGCTGATGGTCGATGCCCGGCTGACGCAATCGCTGTCCGAGGCGCTGCGCGAGCGGGCCGAGGCCGCAGGCGCCACGCTGGCCGATCTGATGCACGCGGCCTGGGGGCTGGTGGTGGCCCGCTGGTCCGGCCGGGACGAGGCGGTGATTGGCATCACCCGCTCGGGCCGGGCCTTCCTGCCCGGCTCGGCGCGCACTGTCGGCTGTCTGATCAACACCCTGCCGTTGCGGATGACGCTGGGCGCGGGCCAGAGCGCCGACCAGACATTAACACAACTGCGCGCGGCCACGCTGGCGCTGCGGCCCCA
>CALLZQ010000563.1 GCA_937858255.1 uncultured Tabrizicola sp. | reverse complement strand
ACGGCCAGCAACTGGAATGCATCACCTGCGCCTTGTGCATCGATGCCTGCGACGAGATCATGGACAAGATCGGCAAGCCCCGCGGTCTGATCGGCTATCTGGCACTGACCGATGAAAAAGCCGAACGTTCGGGCAAGGAACCGAAATCCGTCTGGAAACACGTCTTCCGGCCCCGCACCATTCTCTACACGACGCTTTGGGCCGGTGTCGGTGTCGCATTGGTGGTCGCGCTGTTCCTGCGGACCGAGATCGACGTGAACGTGACGCCGGTGCGCAATCCGACCTTTGTGACGCTTTCCGATGGGTCGATCCGCAACACCTATGATCTGCGGCTGCGCAACAAGCATGGCGACGACCGTTACTTCCACATCTCGCTGACCTCGGATACCGTGCTGCGGATCGACCTTGAGGGAACGGAAGAATTGCGGGTGCTGGTCCCGGCCAATGAAACGCTTGAGCAGCGGGTGCATGTGATTGCCGCCCCGGGGTCCGAAGCGGCCACCACCGACCGTTCCGACCTGCGTTTGTGGATCGAGGATATGGCCGGAACCGACCGGGTTTCCAAGGACACGATCTTTAACGGCAAGGGGCAATAAGATGCGCGAGATTACGGGGCGTCATGTGCTGGTCTTTACCGTCGGGGCCTTCGGGGTGATCATTGCGGTGAACATCCTGATGGCCTGGAAGGCGATCTCGACCTTTCCCGGGCTTGAGGTGCAGAACTCTTATGTCGCCAGCCAGAGTTTCGACCGGCGCCGTGCCGAGCAACAGGCGCTCGGCTGGCAACTGACCCACAGCTATGATGCCGGCAGCGGCAAAATGGTGCTGAATCTGACCGATGCCGCCGGCAACGCCGCACCGGTGCGCGATCTGAATGTGCTGATCGGTCGCACGACCGAGGCCCGCGAAGATCAGCGCCCGACCTTTGTCGCGCGTTCAGGCAAATGGGAGGCCGATGTCCGCCTCGGCGCGGGGAAATGGTTGCTCAAGATTGATGCCGTCTCGCAGGACGGCACGATGTTCGAGCAGCGGCTCGACTTTTATGTAAAGGGCTGAAACCATGTCGATTGCCGGTCCGCTTGAAACAGGGGGGGCTGACGAGGGCGGTCTCGGCAGCGCTTTCGGTGGCGGTCTGTCGGCCTGCCCGGCCTGCGTCGCCGCCCCTTCGGCCGAACGGATCGCCGCACAGGCTGCACGCGCGCCCAAGGATGCGCGGCTGATCCTGTCGCTGCCGCAGGCCCATTGCGCCGCCTGTATCAGCACGGTCGAACATGCGATGACCGACCTGCCCGGGGTGACATCGGCCCGGGTCAACCTGACACTCAAGCGGGTTTCGGTCGAGGCCGGACCGGAGGTCAGCGCCGCCGATCTGATCCGGGCCGCCGCCGCCGTGGGGTATGAGGCGCATGAGCTGGACCCCGGCCTTCTTTCCTCGACCGAGACCGACCGGCAGGGCCGCGATCTGCTGATGCGGCTAGGCGTCGCCTTTTTCTCGATGATGAATGTGATGCTGCTGTCGGTGGCCGTCTGGTCGGGGGCCGAGGGCGTCACGCGCGATCTGTTTCACTGGATTTCCGGCGCCATCGCCCTGCCAACCGTGTTCTTTTCGGGGCAGCCGTTCTTTCGCAGCGCCTGGCGCAGCCTGAAGGCACGGCGTCTGGGGATGGATGTACCGATCAGCCTTGCGCTGATCCTCGCCTCGTCGATTTCCGTGTTCGAAACCTGGAACTCGGGGCATCATGCCTATTTCGATGCCGCCGTGATGCTGACCTTCTTTCTGCTGCTGGGTCGCTATCTGGATCACCGCACCCGCGCGGTCGCCCGTTCCGCCGCCGAGGAACTGGCCGCGCTGGAGGTGCCGCGCGCCATTGTCCTGCGCGACGGGGCCGAGGTAACGCTCTCGATTGCCGAGGTGGTGGCGGGCGATCTGGTGCGCGTGCGCCCGGGCGGGCGAATGCCGGTGGATGGGGTTGTGGTAGAGGGGGAGAGCGAGATCGACCGCTCGCTCCTGACCGGGGAAAGCCTGCCTGTTCATACCGGCCCGGGCCAAGCGGTTTCGGCAGGCGAGGTCAATCTGACCGGCCCGCTGACCCTGCGGGTGACGGCGGCCGGCAAGGATTCCAGCCTGCACCGCATGGCCGATCTGGTGGCGGTGGCCGAGAGTGCGCGAACCAAATACACCACCCTCCCCGAGCGGGCCCCAAGCTGTTACTCGCCTCTGGTCCATTTGCTGTCCTTTTCCGCCTTTGGGTTCTGGATGTGGAAAACTGGCGGTGACCTGCGGTTTGCCGTCAATATTTCGGCGGCGGTGCTGATCATCACCTGTCCCTGCGCTCTGGGACTGGCCGTGCCGGCTGTGGTGACCTCAGCGTCGGGCCGGCTGTTCCGCAAGGGTCTGCTGATCAAGGACGGCACGGCGCTGGAACGTCTGGCCGAGGTCGATACCGTGGTGTTCGACAAGACCGGCACCCTGACCATGGGCACCCCCGAGCCGACCAATCTGGCCGAACATCCGCTGCCCGCCCTCGAGGTCGCCGCGGCCCTGGCCGCTGCCTCATCTCATCCGCTGGCGGTTTCGCTGACAGAGGCCGCCCGCAAGGCCGGCATCCGCCCGGCGCGAATCGAGGAATTGCGAGAGGTTCCCGGTTATGGGATCGAGGGGCGCTGGAAAGGGCAGCGCGTTCGTCTGGGCCGGGCCGACTGGTGCGGTGGCGAAACGCTGGATGTGACGGCCAGTTACCTTTGCACCGGCGAGGGCAGGCCGCGCGCCTTTACCTTTGCCGACCGTCTGCGCCCCGGCGCCGCCGAAGCGGTTTCCGGCCTGCGGGCCCAAGGGCTGCGCGTGCGTCTGATTTCGGGCGATACCGAGGGTGCGGTACGCGATCTGGCGGGCCGTCTGGGGATCGATGACTGGCAATCCGGGGCACTGCCGGCCGAAAAGGCAGCCCTTGTCGCTGACCTTGCCGCACAGGGGCACCGGGCGCTGATGGTCGGCGATGGGCTGAACGATACCGCCGCCCTTGCTGCGGCGCATGTCTCGGTCTCGCCGGCAAGCGCGCTGGATGCCGCGCGTACCGCCTCGGACATCGTGCTGCTGGGTCAGACGCTGGCACCGATCGCCGATGCGCTGCGCATCTCACGTCAGGCAAGCCGGCGCATCCGCGAAAACTTTGGCATCTCAGCGCTTTACAACGTCGTCGCGGTGCCGCTGGCCCTGATCGGTCTGGCAACCCCGCTGGCGGCGGCACTGGCAATGAGCCTGTCGTCCATCACCGTTTCCCTCAATGCGCTGCGGCTGAAATAACCATGGAAATTCTGGGCATCCTTATTCCGGTTTCGCTGTTCCTCGGGGGGATCGGTCTGGCCGCGTTTCTCTGGGCGATGAAGACGCGGCAATTCGATGACCCCGAGGGCGATGCCAACCGCATCCTGACCACAGATTATGACGACCACCCGAAAGCCTGAGGCGATCTAGGCCAGCGTCACCACCGCTGGCAGCAGCCCGTCGATCTCGACCCGGCATGTCTGGCCTGGGCGCAAGGGCCCGACGCCCGCCGGCGTGCCGGTATAAATCAGATCGCCCGGCGCAAGGGCCACCAGCCGCGACAGATGCGCGATGATCCCGGTCACCGGCCAGATCATGTCGGAAAGCCGCGCCGACTGGACCAGATGATCATCGACCCGGCAACGAATACCGCCATCGGCCAATGGTCCGGGGCGCAGCGCGCCAATCACTGCCGAGCGATCAAAGCCCTTGGCCATATCCCAAGGCCGGCGGGCCGCCTTGGCCTCGGCCTGCAAATCGCGCCGCGTCAGGTCATTGCCGGCGGCATAGCCCCAGACCAAGGCCGCCGCCGCGTCGGTCCCCAGATTCTCTCCGCCACCGCCAAGCGCCACGACCAGTTCCGCCTCATGATGCAGATCGCTGGTCATCGACGGAAAGGCAATCGTCGCGCCGCTTTCAACCACCGCATCCGCCGGCTTGGTGAAAAAGAACGGCGGTTCGGCCTGCGGATCGCCACCCATCTCGCGCGCATGTTCGGCGTAGTTACGACCGACACAAAAGATTCGGCGTACCGGAAATCGCTGATGGCTGCCCTGAACGGCGACCGAGACGGGGGGCATCGGCGGAAACACGAAATCGGTCATCAGCCCATCCCCCATCTGGTTCTGCCGTCTGGTTCCGCGCTCAGGGCGCCAGCGTAAAGCACGCGGTGCCGCGCGCCTGCAACCGGCGGCAGGCCAGATCGGCCTGATCCTGTGTCAGCCCCATGAAATTCGCCTGCCAGCCACCGCCGCGCTGCACCACCTTGCGCAGCCCTTCATTCAGGGTCGCGCTTTCGGCCAACTGGGTTTTCAGCAAGATCCGCTCGGCTTCGCTGCGCGAGGCGAATTTGCCAAGGTTCACACCATAATGGCGCGCGTTCGAGGTTGACAGACGGATCACCACTGGCGCCGTATCGGCGGTCAGCGGGCCCGAGGGCTCGACACTCTCAAAGATCGGGGTCTTGCGCCGGGGCGCGGTCTGGGCCGCGACCGGGGCCACCGCCGCCAGTTGCAGCGGGGCAGCCGTCGCCGCCTCCTGTTTCAGGGCCTCGGCCTGCGCGTCGAGTGTGCCCGCAGGCGCCGGTTCGGCGGCGGCGACCTCTACCGCCTGTTCCGGCGCGGGTTCTGTCAGCGCCAGTTCCTCTTCGGGCTCGATCGTATCCTCCAAAATCGCGGCCTCGGCCAAGAGCGTCTCTGGCTCTGCCGGTTCCACCGGTTCCGGCGGCGCGGCCTGCGCCAGGGTTTCAGGGCGCGCCTCGGGCCGGGCATCGGCAGAGAGGCTGGCCACATCGGTCAAATCCTCGGCCTCGGC
>CALLZQ010000562.1 GCA_937858255.1 uncultured Tabrizicola sp. | reverse complement strand
GCACAGCCCGCGGGGGATGCAGGCCAGTTGCTGCCCGTTGCGGATGTCGACCCCCATCGGGCAGACGTTGACGCAGGCCTTGCAGTCGATGCAACCGCCATTCCCCTCGACCCCTTGTTTGCCGCGCGGCTCACCCCGCCATTCGCGATAGGCGATGGTGATGGTATCCTCATCCATCATCGCTGCCTGAATACGCGGCCAGGGGCAGGCATAGATGCACATCTGTTCGCGGGCAAATCCGCCAAAGGCAAAGGTCGTCGCGGTCAGGATCAGCATGGTCGTATAGGCGACCGGATGCGCCTGACCCGTGACCAGATCGGCCAGCAGTGTCGGTGCATCGGTGAAATAAAAGATCCAGGCGCCGCCCGTGGCCAGTGCGATCAGGAACCACGCGACCCATTTGATCGTCCGCTTGCGGATCTTTTCGCCATCCCATTTCTGGCGGTGCAGGCGGATGCGGGCGTTCCGGGCGCCCTCGACCCAGCGTTCGACCAGAATGAACAGATCGGTCCAGACGGTTTGCGGGCAGGCATAGCCGCACCAGACCCGGCCCGCCGCCGAGGTGAACAGGAACAGACCCAGACCTGCCATGCTCAACAAGCCGGCCACGAAATAGAATTCATGCGGCCAAATCTCGATCATGAAGAAAAAGAACCGCCGGTTTGCCATATCTACCAGAACCGCCTGATCGGGCAGGTTCGGCCCGCGATCCCAGCGGATCCAGGGGGTCAGGTAATAGACCCCCAGGGTGATCGCCATGATCCACCATTTCAGATTGCGGAACTGGCCTTTGACGCGGCGCGGAAAAATCGGCTCGCGCGCGGCATAGAGGCTCTCGGGCTGGGCAGGTTCTGGCGTACTCACGGAATCGCTCCGATAATTCTTCATTGCCCGCGTTTCTGCACTGCGCGAAGGGGGGCGGCTTTGACCTGCATCAAAATGCATATCATTGATGCGAGTTTGAACTGCGGCACCCGGGCGCAGGGAGGGATGACTGAGGGCGGGGGGCGCGAGAAAGAGACACCGGCGCCTCCAGGAAACGCGCGAACAGGATGAGGCGCCGGTGCTGGCCAGGCCCGTGGGCCGGTCAGGGTCACTTGAACCCGGATCGCGCCGAGTCGCCTTGACCTGTATCAAGCGGGCGGGGCGGTGCGGGCGGTAATGGGCGCAGGTCTGCCTGCCTCGCGCTGTACCCATTGGGCAAAGGCCCGAACGGCGGGGCGCTGAACCCCGGGCCGGGTCAGCAGGAAATAGCCTTGCCTCGTCTGATCTTCGAACAAGACGCGCAGCCTGCCGGCAGCAATATCGGCTGCGACAAAGACCCGCGCCACGGCGGCGACCCCTTGGGCGTCGCGGGCAGCATCCAGCAGCAGGGTGCCGGGCAGGGACATTATGCCCTTGGGCGGCGGGCTGTCCGGTGCGAACTGCCGAAAGAGGCCCGAGGCTTCCGAGGTGCCCATTTCCTGCAACCATGGCAGGCTGGCCAGCCCGGCGATCTGGCGGGGATCGCCGGCACGTTTTGCAAGCTCGGGGGCGGCGACCACCACGACCGAGCTGGGCACCAGCAAGCGCGCCTCAAGCCCTGGCCAGTCGCCATTGCCGAACCGGATCGCGGCATCGACCCCGCCCGGCCCGACCTCACGCAGATCAGGCGAGGCATCGACCATCAGCTCCACCCCCGGATGGGCCTGCCGCCATGTCGCCAGCCGGGGCAGCAGCCAGCCCCCGGCAAAGGCGGGGGTGGTCGAGATGTGTAGCGGACGGTTGGCCTCGGCCCCGGTCAGGGCCTCGACCCCGGCGGCGATGGCGCCAAAGCCTTCGCGCAGGGACGCCGCCAAAAGCCGGCCCTCGGCTGTCAGAGCCAGCCCGCGCGCGCCCCGCTCGACCAGGGACAGGCGCAGCCACTCTTCCAGCGACCGGATTTGCTGGCTGACGGCTGCATGGGTGACGCCAATCGCCGCCCCGGCACGTTCAAGCGTGCCTGCCTCTGCAAAGGCGGCAAAGGCCCGCAAGGCGGTCAGAGGTGGCATGGTCCGCCAGATCGACATGTAAGTTTACCTTACAGATGAAAATGGTTCCTGAGTCGTAATCACCAGTTAATCAGACATAATCATGAAATCAAATCCAACCTTCAGAGGCTGATATGTCAAGAATTCTTGCAGATATGTTTTTCACGGCCAGCCGTGTTCGCCCGGAAACCGGATCGCGTGAGCTACGCGAGCAGATGCGGGCGCGTGAGCGGCGTTTCCGCGCCAGGCATCTGCGACCGGGGCAGGATCCCTATGATCCATGAACAAAGGCCCGGGGAAATCCCGGGCCTTTGATTTGGCATGACAGGCAGGCTTACTGACCGCCGCCCCGGCTGTGGACATAAAGCGCCACGGCACGGATTCCATCCTCGGACAGGCGGGGGTTTCCGGTCCGCCTCCACCCCA
>CALLZQ010000561.1 GCA_937858255.1 uncultured Tabrizicola sp. | reverse complement strand
AGGTGTCAGGGGGGCTCAGCTCTTGCGGCGGCGCATCAGGGATTTGAATTCGGAAAGGCGGAAGGCGCCGATCAGGGCGCCAGTGCCGAAATAGGTAACGATGCCGGCGCCGATGAGCAGGGCGAGACCGCCGATACGCAGGCCGCGGGCGTCGAGCAGCGGGGTGAGTGCGAGAGTCAGGCCCCAGAGCACTGCGCCCATCACCAGAGCGGCGAGACAAATGCGCCAGAGGCGGGAGGTGGGGCATGCTGCGGCTGCCGTACCAGAGTTGAGCGGCCATGATCCAGCCCGAGGCCGTCGTGGCGAGGGCGGCGGCGGCAAAGCCGATCACGGGCATCAGGCCAAGGGCGAGGGCGGCATTGATGGCCATTGAGGTCAGCGCATAGTGAAAAGGTCTGCGGGTGTCCTCGCGCGCATAAAACAGCGGTTGCAGCACCTTTTGCAGGACGAAAGCGGGCAGGCCGGCGCCATAGATGGCGAGGGCGAGGGCGGTATTGGCGGCATCCGTAGCCGTGAAGGCCCCGCGCTGGTAAAGCACTTCGCAGAGCGGCAGGGCGATCACGACAAGTGCCACCGCGGCGGGCAGGGTGAGGGCGAGGGCGAATTCGGTGCCGCGGTTAAAGGCGTCGCGTCCGCCGGTCGCGTCCCCGGCAGAGAGCGCGCGTGACAGCGCCGGCAGCAGCGCCGTGCCGATGGCGATGCCGACCACCCCCAGCGGCAGTTGATAAAGACGGTCGGCATAGGCGAGCCAGGCGACGGCGCCCTCGGTCTGCGAGGCGACCTGTCGCCCGACGATCAGGTTGATTTGCACCACCCCCCCGGCCAGCAGCGCCGGTCCGGCGATGATGAAGAGGCGCCGCAGATCAGGTGTCCAGCGGGGCAGACCAAGACGGAAGCTCTGCCCGGCGCGGCGGGCAGAGGGCCAAGGATAGGGGAGTTGCAAGAGGCCCGGCAGGGGCAGGGGCCAGGCAAGGGTCAGGCCCATGTCCCAGCCGAAGCGCCCGGCCAGCAGCATCGCGGCGATGAAGGTGAGGTTCATCAGGACGGGGACGAAGCCTGCCTCGGTAAACCGGCCCCTTGTGACGAGGACACCCGAGATCAGTGCGACGAGACTGACAAAGAAGATATAGGAAAAGCCGATCTGCCCGTAGGCCACGGCCAGATCAAATCGGGCATCCCCGGCAAAGCCTGCGGCCATGGCGTAGACCAGTGCGGGCATCGCCGCTGTCCCCACCACGGAAAACAGCACCAGAAACCACGCCATGACGTTGAAGGCATCCTGGGCAAAGGCCGCGGCATCCTCGCCGGCCTGCAATTTCTTGGAATAGAGCGGCACGAAGGCGGTGTTGAAGGCGCCTTCGGCAAAGAAGCGGCGGAACATATTGGGCAGGGATTGCGCGACCAAGAGCGCATCGGCCACTGCCCCGGCGCCAAGGTAATTGGCCATCAGCACGTCGCGGGCAAAGCCGGCCCCGCGAGAGACCAGCGTCCAGCCGCCCAGTGTCAGCACATTGCGGATCAGGCCCCTGCTGCTCATGTCGCGGCGCGTTCCGCCCCTTCGGCGATGGCTTGCCGCAGCTTGCGTTCCAGCGCCTCTTGCTTGGATTTGGCGTGGAGTTTCAGGCCGAACATATCCTTGACGTAAAAGGTATCGACCACCTGCGCCCCATAGGTCGCGATCACGGCGCTGGCGATATAGATGTTGTTATTGGCCAGCGTCCGCGTCAGATCGTACAAGAGGCCGGGGCGGTCGCGGGTATCGACCTCGACGATGGTGTAGATATCCGAGCCCTCGTTATCCATGGTGATATGGGTGGGAAAGCGGAATTCGCGCTCGCGCTTTTTCACCTTGTCGCGGTCTTTCAGCGCCTCGCGCGCCACCACCTCGCCCTTCAGTGTCTTGCCGATCAACGTGCGCAGGCGGGGCAGGCGGGGGCCGCCCCTGAGGGGGGGGCCCGCCCACCCGCCCCCCCACACCCCCTGGCCGTG
>CALLZQ010000560.1 GCA_937858255.1 uncultured Tabrizicola sp. | reverse complement strand
GCCCGGCCAGCCACCAGCGCCCGCGCCGTCGCCAGACCCGACCGGCCCAGACCCAGCACCGCGACCTTTGCCCCCTGATAGCCCTTGACCGGAATCATCGCCCCCCCCTCGCCCTGCCGTCCTTGCGGCCCAAGGGATAGGCGAGCCGGGGCCAAAGCGAAAGCCCCTGCTAGTCGCCCGATACGCAGGCAGGGGTCAGGCCAATCGCCAGCACCGGGCAGCCGCCATTACGGCCCGCGTCCAGCCGGTAGAGCAGCTTACCCATCCATGTCGTCGAGGCGCCGTATTTGCGATAGACCTCACCCGCCCCTTCTCGCCCGTCCTTGTCCAGCACCTTGCCCAGACCGCGAAAGAAGTCATTGTTCATCGCGCTGCCCCGGGTGATGATCACCCCCAGGTCAATCGCCCCGGCATGGTAAAAGGCGGCAAAGGCCGACAGATCGCGGTCATAGGTCTGGTCCTTGCTGTTCCATTCCAGATCCAGCGCCACCCGCCCCTTGACGAAATCAATCCGGTGCCCGTCTAGATAACCCTGCCGTGTGTAGCGGGAAAACTCGGTCTCGCCCTTGGCCGAGACGAGGCGCACCGTCAGATCGCCGATGATCCGGGTTTCCTGCCAGCCGGGATCAAACAGCCCGTCGATATAGCGGGCGATTTCCGATTTGCTGCCGCCGGGGCTGCGGATCATCCGGCGGGTGATGGTCAGCCGGCGCAGGGCCGCAATGATCTCATCATATTGCGCGGGAAAGCTGCCTTGCAGGATGCGGGCGGCATTGCGGTAGGAAAACACCTCATACCGCGCGAGGATATCGGCGGGCAGCGCCGCCAAGGCCTCTGCCCCATCGGAATTCTTGCCGTGGGAGACATCATCCCGGCGCCCGTCCTCTTCGGGCCAGTCGAACAGCATCACGCCTACTCGGCCGCCGAGAGCGAGGAGTTGTACTTGTAGGTCTTCCACGTCGGCTCATAGCTGTCATCGGCCTGATTGCCCCAGACCGACCAGCCCGGCCGTTCCCCCCGCGCGAAGAGTTCCAGATAGGGCCCGGCCGAGCAGGATTCGATGATGGCATATTGCTCATCGGGCTTGCGCGAATGCTCGCGCTTGCGGGTCTTGAGCAGATCGCCATCCGGCTCGCCCCCTGCCTCGACCCCTTCGATGAAATTGACCTGAGAGCGCCCGGGCGGCAGCGTCCGCGCCTTTTTCCCGCGCGTGCCGAACAGCAGAATCTCGGTCACGTTGCGGAAGTAGAACCCCACCCCGCGCCCATCCGGCCCGCCATCCTTGCGGATCTTTTCCCAGACCAGATTGGATTTGTAGGTAAAGCCCCAGGCGGCCATGACCTGCAACCCCTCGGGCAAGAGCGCATTGGGCACCCAGAGGTACAGATGCGCGGTCTCGGCCGCGAGGCCCGCCACCGGCATGGCGCAGATCTCGGGCAGCGTCATGGTGGCATAGCGGTTCAGCCGCTTGTGCTCGGGCGCGACCTTGCCGGTCTTGTTCTGGAACTGCCACGGCGGGTCGGCCATGATCGTCCCGAACTTCTGACCCTCAAGTTTCTCGAACATGGCACGCCCTTATGCGGTTGCCGCCCCGGGGCTGCGGCTGGGTGATCCTGAGCGGGGAGAGTAGCCCGCAGGGGGGGATGGGTTCAAGGGTGGATGGGGTGAGACGCGGTCCCCGGCTTTACCGGGGAGGAAACGGTCCAGTGGACCGTTTCCAGCGTCGAACGCCCGCGCACACCTGCGCGGGCCGGGCCGCCAATGCCACAGATCCCTTCCATGCCCCCGCCGATGCAGCCCCCCGCCGATGGGGTGCAAAGCTGACCGCGACCGAGCCGCCGGGGCCCTGAGGGTGCGACCATCGTCGCGCCCGCCCCGGTGGGGCGGTTCGGGCGCGGTCAGATTTGCTTTGGGCAAATCTGACGGGGAGAGCCAATGGATGACGATTTCGCGGGATCAGTGCGGTATTGTTGGATCAATCCGGTGAAGCTTGGGTTGGCGGACCGCCCAAGGGATTTGCCGTTTTCATTATGGCACCGAGATGCAGGTGGTGATCTGTGAAGTGTGCGTTTACGCGCAGAGTTGGGGGATGGTGACGATGGTAAGGTGCGCCTGAATGCACACCCTACGCTGGCGTCATGCAACCGCCTCACGCTCCGAGACGTCTTTCGCAAAATCTTCCAACAAGCGTCTACTCTTGTAAGGATGAAGTTCTCGAACGAACATCTTCGCGGCAGTATTCGCTTCGCTGTGTCGCCGCCGCTCTTCTTCATCTATAGCCTGCGACAGCACCCTGAAAATCACGCGCATTTCTGTGTCATCAATCTTCTTATCACTGAACGCTTTCTGTAGCTCACGACGAACTTTTTTGTTCGTTCGAACGATACTTAGAACACGTTTTTTCGCTGACGCCGTGCGCCTCGCGTCAACAAGCGCCGCAACCATAGCACCGAGTGCTGCCAGCATAGATATCGCGCCTAGGACTAAGGTCAGCCACGTCTCCGGAACACCTGTCATTCTCTTATCCTTCGGAAATCCAAGAAGTTCCTACCACGAGTAACATGCATATCGTATCTGTCGAACGTGTGAGCTATACCAAAAAACAAAATGCACATCCATGCTATATTTCGCACATAGTCTACGTCGGCAGCTCCTTGCGAACTTACCTGCACCGATGTGACACCGTAGAGTACGGAAAGCACCACTGACGCAAGAACTCCCATTGTGACGACCAACACACTACCTGACGCCATGCCCAATCCGCAGCAATAAACAGCAGCGGCAATCAATAGACTAGTCACAGATAGTTGGTCAGTAATTAATTTCTCAAGCATCAACGGCAAGAGCGGTAGCAAAATCGTGAGTAAAATGCTCGCCCCCAAGTGCTGCCACTTTGGGTCTAGCAAGCCAAACTGGCTCGGTTCTTCACTCACCCCCAAACCCCCTCAAACTCCCGCCATTCCCCCTTGCTCATGCCCGAGGTTTCCTGCGTCACCACCTCACCTTTCAGCCTCCGCTTCAAAACGTCAATCGCCTTTGAGGAGAGGGTTACTCCGCCCATGCGGTAGTCCTCGAACGCGGCATAGGCCAGCGGTACCCAGTCGCGGACGCAGGCCGCAATCGCCTCGGCGAAGACGCGGATTTCGTATTGGGCGTGGCTGTCGGCGCGCAGGCGCAGGAAGTGGAAGAGGTTGTGGAGGTCGGTCTTCCAGTACCATTGGGTGTAGATGTTCATCGGCAGGTTCATCCGCGCCAGTTCGCGGGCGAGGCCCTGTTGGCCCTCTTGGCTGAGCATCGCCTCGTAATCGTCATAGCATTGGGCGGCGTCGCGTTTGAGGATTTCCAGCACGCGGGCGGCCTCAACCCCCGTCAGCACCTCACCCCGGCCTTGATTGTTCACCGTGGATTGGGCGGCCAGTTGTTCGGGCTGGGGGATGTAGAATTCGCGGTCGAGGATCGAATAGCGGGCCGAGTATTCGTTGACGTTGGCGGTGCGGTGGCGGATCCACTGGCGGGCAACGAAGACGGGCAGTTTGACGTGCAGCTTGATCTCACACATCTCAAACGGGGTGGAGTGCCAGTGCCGCATCAGGTAGCGGATCAGCCCCTCATCGTTTTGCACATGTTTGGTGCCGGCGCCGTAGCTGACGCGGGCGGCCTGCACGATGGCGCTGTCGTCGCCCATATAGTCGATGACGCGGATAAAGCCGTGGTCCAGCACCTCATGCGCGACGTAGAGATGCGCCTCCATCCCCTCACTGACGGCGCGCAGGGTCTGGCGCGGGGTGGCCCGGGCGGCCTCGATCTCGGCGATTTGCTCTGGGGTCAGCGGCATGGGCTTGGCCTCTCGAATCCTGCGATTGCGATATATGGTGTGCGGTGGCCGGCAGGATACGAGAGGTTGCGCCGCCCCCGCAAGGGTGTGCGGCACATCTGCATCAATTGGACTGGCAAGGGGCGGCCTTCGTTGACAGAAGGGGGGCTTGCGGGCACCATTATGGCAAAAGAAAAAGCCATCCGAGCAGGTAATCATGGTTTTGCGTCTGATCACGGCCCTCGGGGCTGCGCTTGTGCTGTCCGCATGTGGCGGCGGCAACCCCTTTGGCAATGCGCCGGATTGCCGTGACAACCCGTTCTCGGCCCCCAAGGAATGCCCGACGGGGACCACGCCCGGCACCGGCACCGGCACGGGTTCCTCGACCGAGATCCCTGCGGCACTGCGCGGCAATCTGGTCGGGGCAAGCTATAACCCCAGCGCCGGAACCCTGACCGCGATCATCGACCAGCTCGCCGCCGGCCAGAAAACCGTTGTGTTCAACCGGACCCCCTCGCTCGATGTGCCGGGTTATCAGGCCTTCACCTTTCAGGAAAATGGCTCGACCCGGGTGTTCATCGCGCAGATGGCCGCCTCGGCCGATGGCAGCATGGCGGCGGGGGTTGCCGGCAGCGGCCAGTTTACCGAGGTTCTCTGGGGTTCGGGCTATGTCGCCCGCACTGCCTTTGAGGCGCCGACCAACGGCGGGCTTGCCAGCTATTCGGCCGATTACGCCGGTATCCTGAATACCGGAGTGGTTGTGCCCGGGCCGGGGGCGCCCTTTGACCCCAGCCGCCCGCATCGGGTGCAGGGCGAAGTGCTGGTCAATGCCGATTTCACCAATAAGAAACTTGAGGGCGGTATTCGCAACCGGGTGAATGTCGATACGGCGACGGCGATGGATGATCTGTTCCTGCAAATCGGCACCATCAAGGATGATGGCACCTTTGGCGGAACCGTCGCCTATAGCGACCTCTCGGCTGCAGGCACCTATGGCGGCGCCCTCGGCGGCAAGGATGGGGCGGCGATTGCCGGTGCGATCGAGGTGAAACCGCTGAAAACCGATGGCAAGCTGCTGGAACGCGGCGTCTTTATCGGCACCAAATGCGCGCCGGGCAATCCGCCGCCCTGCCCGTGACCCAGACCGCGCAGGCGAAACCGTCAGCCGCCGCGACAACGGGATGGCGGGGTATTCTGGCGGCTCTGGCCTTTGCGGCGGCGCTTGTCGCCTCTGCCCTGCCCGCCGCCCCTGCCCCGCCCGAGGCCGAGGCGGATCTTGCCGCCTTGGCGGGGGGGGCCTTGACCGCGGGCCAGATCGAGATGGCGCGCATTCTCGCCATCGCGGCGCTGGAGCGAAGCCCGGAAGAGCCGCGCGCCCTGTCGGTTCTGGCGGCCATCGGCCTGATGACCGATGAGCCCGAGGCCGCCCGCGAGGTTGCCGGCCGGGCCTTTCGGGCCGCCGCCGATCCTACCACACGCTTTGCCGCTGCCCGGCTGGCCTCACGCGCCGCC
>CALLZQ010000559.1 GCA_937858255.1 uncultured Tabrizicola sp. | reverse complement strand
GGGTCCGTGCCCTCGGACCCGGCGCCGCCCGCATAGCCGACAAAACCGATTTCACCCTCGCACGAGGCGCCCGCCCCATGGGCAAGCGCCGATGCCTGTGCCGTCAGCGCGATGTTTTCGGCCAATGGCAGGGCCGAGCCATCCAACATGACCGAGGTAAACCCTTCGCCCAGAGCAACGCGGCATTCCTCCAGTGATCTGGCGTGATCGAGGTGGATCACCACAGGCACACGGGCCGCGTCGGCCAGATGCCCCATCATCCGCGCCAGCACCGGCAGGGGCGTATGCGCCCGGCAGCCCGGCCCGGCTTGCAGGATCACCGGCGCCCGCAGTGCTTCGGCGGCGGCGGTATAGGCGCGCATATCCTCCCAGCCCAGACAGACCAGCCCGGCGACGGCATAGCCACCGGTTAGGGCGGGCTGCAACACCTCGGCCAGCGTTGCCCGGGTCATTTGAACTTGGCCACCATATCCATGATCCCGGGGATCTTGTGCAACTGATCCGCATGGGTCGGCTGGAAATACTGCTTGAGGCTGCGCTGCGACAGGCCGCCGAGAATGGTGAAATAATACATCTCATAGCCGGGCAGGACGCAGCAAGGATGATAGCCCCGGTCGATCAACACGGTTGAGCCATCCATGATGTGATAGGCATCGCCCGGCTGATTGTCTTCGCGTTGCAGCATTTGCAGGCCCGAGCCATGGCTGGGGCGAAAACGGAAATTATAGGTCTCATCATGGCGGGTTTCGATCATCTCGCCCGCCTGATCGGTGCGGTCGCTGTCGTGCTTGTGGCTGGGAAAGCCCGACCAGCCGCCGGTGCCGACCGTGTAAAGCTCACTGACCAGAAGCCGTCCGACCCGCCCGTGATACTTGGTGCCAAGGATATGCTTGATCTTGCGATGGGTCTTGGTGTCGTCGGATCCGTACTGGATGATGTCGAGATCACCGCGGCGCACTGCGAAAGGCTCCAGCACCTGATCGTAGAGGGCGCCGGCAATGAAAATCTCGGCCCTGTCTGACAGGCAGGTGATGCGGGCGGTCATCCCGGTCGGGATATAGACCCCCTCCGGCTCGCCATCCCAGACATCGGCCCCGCGACCGCCCAGATCGTCATGGCGCTGCCCGCCGACCTCGACCCGGATGCTGCCTGTGGCGGGGACGATGCAGGTTTCATAGCCCGGCACGGCAAAGTCATGGCTCTCGCCCCGGCGCAACTTGACGATGTTGAAATAGTTCAACGGCACCAGCGGATGACCGGGGCCGACGATGGGCTGATTGTGGTTGTCATGGGGTGGGATATGCATGGGGCCTCTCAGGTCGGTTCGGGGCGCGCGGCGAGGAAGGAATCCAGTTCGGCGGCAGTGGGGCAGGCGGGGGCGCAGCCGGGGCGCGAAACGACAATCGCTGCCGATGCCGAGCCGCGTAATACGGCGCTGCGCAACCCCGCGCCGGTGCCAAGCGCGGCCAGGAAGCCGCCCATGAAGGCATCGCCCGCCCCGGTGGGTTTCAGCGCCTTTGTCCTGTAGATGCCGGTGGTAAAGGTGCCCCCGGCGGTGAAAGTCACGGCGCCGTTTTCGCCCATTTTGTAAATCGCAAGTGTCGTGCCTGTTGCGATCAGGGCTTGTGCCGCATCTTGGCCCCCGGCGTCGGATCCGGCGAGGTGGCCGAACTCTACGTCATTGCCGATCACGATATCCGTGCCCTGTGCGGCCATGGCCATCACACGACGCGCCTCTTCCAGCGAAGGCCAGGAATAGGGGCGGTAATCCAGATCCATCACCGTGACGGCCCCTGCCGCCCGGGCCGATGCCAGCGCGGCCAGCGTGGCGGTCCGCGACGGTTCTGCCGCCAATGCCGTGCCGGTCACCACCAGTGCCCCAAAGCCGGTGAAATCTACCGCTGCGATATCTGGGGGAGAAAGGGCGAAATCCGCCGCGCCGTTGCGATAGATCACAGACTGGCAGTCTTGGGCCCGGGTCTCGACCACGGCCAGCGAGGAGCGCTCTTCTGTCATGGTAAGGCTGACATGGCGGCGGTCTATTCCATAGTGGTCCAGTTCTGTCAGGACGAAACGCCCCACCGCATCGTCAGAGACCCGGCTGATCAAGGCGGCCGCTGCCCCCTGCCGCGCCAAGGCGGCGGCAATGTTACCCGCAGATCCGCCCAGATGGGCCACGAAATGCCGCCCCCCCTCGATTCTGCTGCCGGGGGGATCGGCGTAAAAGTCCATGCCGGCGCGGCCGAGAACCGCGAAACGCATTCGCCTCAGGGCGGCCAGCCGGCCTTGGGCAAAGGGCGCGGTTGCAAAATCAGTGTCCGGTGACATCGGTCCCGCCCCCCCTGTACGGCCTGCACTGTGGTGCACGGGCTATGCGCCCTGCGCGCCTTTCGTCAGCATAGGCGCTTTGCAACCGGTTGCAAACAGATTCTGTACGGGTCAGTCGGGTGTGGCTGCCCCCAGCAGGGCGCGCCCGGCAAGGTTGCGCATCAAGGCGGCTGTGCCAAAGCTCCAGGCCGGACAGTCTGTCGACAGCGCCACCTGATTAGAGAGCGTGCCCAGATGGGCCTCGTGAATTTCAACGAGATCGCCAAGATGATGGGTAAAGCCCTGCCCGGGCGCATCACGGTCCTTGACCGGCGCGAACATCGTGCCCAGGAACAGCATGAACCCGTCAGGATACTGGTGGTGCGCCCCGATGGTCTGGGCAACGATCTGCGCCGGATCCCGGCTGATCAGGCGCATCGACGAACACCCCTCCAGCACGAAATCGTCCGCGCCGTTGACCTGCATCGAAAGCTCTGCCCCCCGCACAGTGTCCAGCGTGAATTGCCCGTCAAACAGCCGCAGGAAGGGGCCGATGGCGCAAGATGCGTTGTTATCCTTGGCCTTGCCCAACAGCAGTGCCGAACGCCCCTCGACATCGCGCAGGTTGACATCGTTGCCCAGCGTCGCCCCAACAATGCGCCCACGGCTGCAAACGGCCAGCACGATCTCTGGCTCGGGGTTGTTCCAGGTCGAGATTGGATGCAGACCAACCAGCGCGCCCCAGCCGACCGAGGACATCGGCTGCGCCTTGGTGAATACTTCGGCATCCGGGCCGATACCGACCTCAAGATATTGCGACCACATCCCCTCGGCAATCAGCAGCTCCTTGACCCGCATCGCGGCAGGGGAACCGGGCAGGATGCCTGAGAGGCTGTCGCCAATGACCGCGCGGACCCGCGTGCGGATTTCCTCGGCCCGGTCGGCATCGCCGGCTGCCTTTTCCTCGATCACCCGCTCGACCATCGAGGCGGCGAAGGTCACCCCCGCCGCCTTGACCGCCTGTAAATCGCAAGGGGCCAGCAGATGCAGCCTCTCGGTCCCCGCGCCCGGAACCGAACTGGCCCCCAGCGCCGCCAGCGTGGCGATGTCTTCGCCTTGCGCCGCGCGAACCCAATCTGCGGGATCATCACGCTCCAACAGGTCGCGCATCGTCGGCACTTCGCGGCAAGTGATGTCGATCACCCGGTCCCCGCGCAGCATCACCAGCGATGGTCCGATGCCCGGGCGCCAGACGCGTCCGACGAAAAGCCCTTGCGGGTCAGGGTTGGTCAGGGGGCTGCGGGTCAAAGCGGTCATGGCGCGGGCCTTGGCTGTGAGGAACTGGCACCACCATGCCGCAAGACGCTTGCATTTGGTATACCAAAATGAAAGCCTTTGCCGGCAAACAGCCGGAGGGGGCGATGGGCAGCAGACGGGCAGACAAGCGCTTTCGCTCACAAGAGTGGTTCGATAACCCGAACAACCCCGGCATGACCGCGCTGTATCTGGAGCGTTATCTCAATCAGGAATATACGCGCGGCGAGCTGCAAGAGGGGCGCCCGATCATCGGTATCGCCCAGACCGGCAGCGATCTGGCCCCCTGCAACAAGATCCATGTCTTTCTGATCGACCGGATCAAGGCCGGGATCCGCGATGCCGGGGGTATTCCGATGGAATTCCCCGTTCACCCGATTTTTGAGAATGCCAAACGCCCCACAGCGGCGTTGGACCGTAACCTTGCCTATCTGGGTCTGGTCGAGGTTCTGCACGGCTATCCGATTGATGGCGTCGTGCTGACCACCGGCTGTGACAAGACCACGCCGGCCCTGCTGATGGGGGCGGCGACGGTCGATCTGCCGGCCATCGCGCTGAACGGCGGGCCGATGCTCGATGGCTGGGGGAAGGGCAAGCGCGCGGGTTCGGGCACCATCATCTGGGAGAGCCGGCGCCTCTTGGCCGAGGGCGCGATTGATTATGAGGAATTCATTTCCCGCGTTTGCGCGAGTGCCCCCAGTCTGGGCCATTGCAACACCATGGGCACCGCCAGCACCATGAATGCGATGGCCGAGGCGTTGGGGATGACCCTGACCGGCAATGCTGCGATCCCGGCGCCGTTTCGTGAGCGGATGGCGATGGCCTATGAAACCGGGCGCCGGATCGTCGGCATGGTGCATGAGGATCTGAAGCCCTCGGACATCCTCACCCGTGCTGCCTTTGAAAATGCCATCCGGGTCACAGTGGCGGTCGGTGGCTCGACCAATGCCCCGCCGCATTTGCAGGCAATCGCCCGCCATGCCGGGGTCGAGATGGATGTGTTTGACTGGCAGAAGATCGGCTATGAGGTGCCGCTCTTGGTCAATATGCAGCCCTCGGGTGAATATCTGGGCGAGAGCTTTTTCCGCGCCGGTGGCGTGCCGGCGGTGATGGGAGAGTTGCCCAAGGCGGCCCTTTTGCAGGGGGGGGCAATGCCCGCCACGGGCAAGACGATGGCCGATAACCTGACGGGTTGGGAAAGCCGCGATCCGGCGGTGATCCGACCCGCGACCGCCCCGCTGCGGGAGAGAGCGGGGTTTCTCGTCCTTTCGGGCAACCTCTTTGACAGTGCCCTGATGAAGACCAGCGTGATCTCTGCCGAGTTCCGGCAGCGTTTCCTGTCCGATCCGGGGGCCGAGGGAATATTCGAGGCCCGTGCCGTGGTGTTTGACGGGCCAGAGGATTACCATGACCGGATCAATGACCCCACCCTTGGCATCGACGCGCGGACCATGCTGTTCATCCGCGGGGTGGGCTGCGTCGGCTATCCCGGCTCGGCCGAGGTGGTGAACATGCAGCCGCCGGATGCCATGATCCGCGCCGGGATCAGCCATCTGCCGACCGCAGGCGATGGCCGGCAATCGGGCACCTCGGAAAGCCCGTCGATCCTCAATGCCTCGCCCGAGGCGGTGGTGGGCGGTGGCTTGGCGCTGTTGCAAACTCGCGACCGGGTCCGGCTGGACCTGAATGCCGCGCGACCGGACGCGCT
>CALLZQ010000558.1 GCA_937858255.1 uncultured Tabrizicola sp. | reverse complement strand
GGGGTGGCGCGCTGACCGCGGGAAAGGAGGGTCTGTTGGGGCCGCTGCGCAAAATCCTGCGCGGCGCCTGAGGCGGGCCCGCCTCTGCGCCCCTCTTATCGCGCCCGCTAGTGGCGCGGCACCTTGGG
The DNA here is from genome assembly GCA_937858255.1 of uncultured Tabrizicola sp. GTDB lineage: Bacteria > Pseudomonadota > Alphaproteobacteria > Rhodobacterales > Rhodobacteraceae > Pseudotabrizicola. Next base: position 4,372 of record CALLZQ010000558.1, on the reverse strand, counting down.
AATTGAACTGCGCGAGAGCTTGTAGACCGCCTCCGGGTGGTCCGGCGTGCCGTGCGTGCGGCTCCAATAGGCGGTGCCGCCAAGGCGCCGCCAGGTGCGGAACGTCAGCAGAACCCCCGCGACAAAACCGCCGATATGGGCCAGATAGGCGACCCCGCCCTCTTCGGTCGGGGTAACGGCGCCGTTGAAGATTTGCAGGCCGAACCAGACGCCCAGCACGATCCAGGCGGGGATCGGGAAGATGCGGAAGAAGATGATGAAGATGAAGAGGACATCGACCCTCGCCTTGGGGAAGAGCAAGAGATAGCCCCCCATCACGCCGGCGATGGCGCCCGAGGCGCCCACCATCGGCACCTCGGACCAAGGGTCGGCGGCATATTGCAGCCCCGCCGCCGCAAGACCAGACAGCAGGTAGAACAGCGCAAAGCCGACATGGCCCAGTTCATCCTCCATATTGTCGCCGAAGATGAACAGGAACAGCATGTTGCCGAACAAATGCATCCAGCCGCCATGCAGGAACATATGGGTGAAAAGCCCGGTCCAGCCGCCGCCTTCGGTCACAAAGCGTGGGACCATGCCCCAGTCATAGAAGAAATAGGCAACCTGCACCTCGCTCAGCGGTAGCCAATAGCTGAGAAAGATGCCGATATTAGCCGCCATCAGCAGCCAGGTGACAAAGGGCCTGCGCCCCGAGGGATTATGATCGCGGATCGGAAACATGATGGCAGGCTTCCCGATCCGCGGGGAAGTTGCAAGTGGATATGCAGCGCCTCTCCGCGCCTGCGCAGAGGGGGCGCTGCCCCCTCACGCCGGCCTCGCCGGGGGCGAGACCGGCTCTCCCCCGGGATATTTGCGGACAGAAAATGGGGACGGGTCAGGGCCTTGGTCTGGTGCGAGGTCCGTGGCAACGCCGCCGAGCGGGCCCTCGACGGGCCCCGAGGCGGCCCCCCGTCTAGGGGGGCCTATTCGGCGACAGAGGCGAGCAGTTGGGCATTGCCGCCTGAGGCGGTGGTATCGACGCAGCAGTGGCGTTCCTGCACCGCATGGCCGTGATCGGGCAGGCCGGTGATCAGCGGCAGGATGGGGCCAGAACGGGCCGCGAGGGCCTGGGCGAGGCGGCGCGCCTGGCCGGCCTCACCCCACCATAGCGCGCCCGCGATGCCCGCCACCCGGGTCAGCGCCGCCGGGTCCAGCCCCGGCGCTTCGACCGCGCGGCCCCCGAGGGCGCGCAGCGCCTCGGCCTGGGCCAGGGCTGTCTCGGCTGTCGGCCCGAGGCAAAGATAGGGCAACCGCGCCGTCAGGCTCAGCCGGTTGGACTCGCCGGTCGGCCCCGGCAGATCCAGAACCTCGACCGGGCGGCGGCCGCATTCTGCCGCGATCAGCGCGGGCAGCTTTGCCTCGGGCAGGCTGTCGCCGGGCGGGGATGCAGTGCCAGCCCCCGCGGGCGCGGCGCTGGCGGCGAAGCGCGCCAGATAGAGTGGCCCGCCCGCCTTTGGCCCGGTGCCCGACATCCCCTCACCGCCAAAGGGTTGGCTGCCGACCACCGCGCCGATCTGGTTGCGGTTGACGTAGATATTGCCGGCGTGGATCGCCTCGACCACCTCTTGCACGCGGTCGTCGATGCGGGTGTGCAGGCCAAAGGTCAGCCCATAGCCGGTGGCGTTCACCGCCGCGACGATCCGGGGGATTTCCTGCGACTTGAAGGTGGCGACATGCAGTACGGGGCCAAAGATTTCGCGCCCCATTTCTGCGATCCCCTTGACGCGGATCACGGCGGGACCGGTAAAGGTGCCGCCCTGCGGCGCGGGCAGCTCTTTCAGCACCCGGCCCTCAGCGCGCGCGGCGGCAACATGGGCGCGGATCACGCCCTGCGCCTCGGCGTCGATGACCGGGCCGATATCCGTCTCCAGATGCCAAGGGTCGCCGAGGGTCAGGTCATCCATCGCGCCGTAGAGCATCTCGAGCACCGCGGGGGCGATATCCTCTTGCAGATAAAGGCAACGCAGGGCCGAGCAGCGTTGGCCCGCCGACTGGAAGGACGAGGCGAGGATGTCGCGCACCGCCTGTTCCGGCAGAGCGGTGGAATCCACGATCATCGCATTCAGTCCGCCGGTTTCGGCGATCAGTGGCGCGCCGGGGGCGAGGTGTTCGGCCATATTGGCGCGGATTTTCAGCGCCGTTTCGGTACCGCCAGTAAAGGCGACGCCCGCCACGCGGGCATCGCCGGTCAGCATCGCCCCCACGGCGCCGTCACCGGGCAGGAGTTGCAGCGCGGTCGCGGGCACACCCGCGCGGTGCAAGAGGCCAATGGCCAGTGCCGCGATCAGCGGGGTTTGTTCGGCGGGTTTGGCCAGCACCGCATTTCCCGCCGCCAGCGCGGCGGCAATCTGGCCGGTAAAAAGCGCGAGGGGGAAGTTCCAGGGCGAGCGGCAGGAAAAGACCCCGCGCGCGGGCGCGGACAATCCCGCCGCGCCCTCGGCATAGTATCGAAGGAAATCCACCGCCTCGCGCAGTTCCGCCAGCGCATCGGCCTGGGTTTTGCCCGCCTCGCGCGCCAGAAGGGCGAAGATCGGGCCGACCTCGGCCTCATACAGATCGGCGGCGCGGCGCAGCACCTCGGCTCGTTCAGCCGGGGCGGCGGCCCATGGCTCGGCCAGCCGCAGGGCCGTCTCGACATCGGCGCGCGCGGCATCGGTGACAAAGCCGACACGGGCGCCGGTGGCGGGGTTCGTCACCTCACGCCGCAGGGCTCCAGCAGCACGGCCCGCCAGCATCGGCGCGGCCTCGAACAGGCGTTCGGCATGGCGCGCGCGCGCGGCCTCCAGCGCTGCAAGATCGGCGGCATCGGTCAAGTCCCAGCCACGGGCGTTGCGGCGCGCGCCAAAGAGGTCAGGTCCAGTGAGAAGCGCGGGGTTGGGCAGACTCAGCCCCTCCACCGCCGTGAGCGGACAGGCAGCGACGCGGGCGGGCGGTACATCCTGATCAACGATCTGGTTGACGAAACTGGAATTGGCGCCGTTTTCCAACAGCCGCCGCACCAGATAGGCCAAGAGGTCGCGATGCGCCCCCACCGGCGCATAGATCCGGCAACGGGTGCCCCGGTCGGTCAGCACGATGTCGTGCAGCCGCTCTCCCATGCCATGCAGGCGCTGGAATTCATAGGCGGCGGGCTCGACCCCCATCGCCTCGGCCATGTGCAGCACGGCGGCGACAGTATGGGCGTTATGGGTGGCGAACTGCGGGTAAATCCGGTCAGTGCGCGACAACAGCTTGCGCGCATTGGCGATGTAAGAGGCATCGGTTGCCTCCTTGCGGGTAAAGACCGGGAATGAGGTCAGGCCCAGCACCTGCGCCCGTTTCACCTCGGCATCCCAATAGGCGCCCTTGACCAGGCGCACCATGATCTTGCGATCCAGCCGCGTGGCCAGCGCATAGAGCCAGTCCAGCACCGCGCCCGCGCGCCGGCCATAGGCCTGCACCACGACGCCAAAGCCCTCCCACCCCTTGAGCGCCGGGTCCTTCAGCACCTCTTCAATCACCTCGAGCGACAGCGCCAGACGATCCGCCTCTTCGGCGTCGATGTTGAAGCCAAGGCCCGCCGCACGGGCCAGCCCGGCCAGCGCCCGCACGCGGGGCACCAGCTCCTCGATCACCCGGGCACGCTTGGCGACCTCATAGCGCGGATGCAGCGCCGAGAGCTTGACCGAAATGCCGGGGTTGGTGCGGATGTCATTGCCGCGCGCCGCCGCCGCGATGGCAGTGATCGCCCGCGAATAGGCGAGGTGATAGCGACGGGCGTCGGCCTCGGTCCGCGCCGCCTCGCCCAGCATGTCATAGCTGTAGGTGTACCCCTTGGCCTCCAGCTCCTCGGCACGGACCATCGCCTTGTCGATGGTTTCACCCAGCACGAACTGGCGGCCCATTTCCTTCATCGCGCGGCTGACCGCGGTGCGGATCACCGGCTCTCCCAGACGCTTGACCGCTGCGCGCAGATGGCCGACGACGCCCGGCTCCCGCTCATCCAGCACCTTGCCGGTCAGCATCAAGGCCCAGGTCGAGGCATTGACCAGCGATGAGGCAGAGTGGCCCAGATGCCGGCCCCAGTCCGACGGGGCAATCTTGTCCTCAATCAGCGCGTCCATCGTCTCGGCATCGGGCACGCGCAGCAGCGCCTCGGCCAGACACATCAGCGCGATCCCTTCATCGGTGGACAGGCCATATTCGGCCAGAAACACCTCCATGAGCCCCGGCTTGGCCGAATTGCGGATGCGGCTGACCAGATCGGCGGCCTGTGCGGAAATGGCGGCGCGCGCCCCGGCGGTCAGGTCGGCCTCGGCAACCAGTTGGCGGACAAGGGCCGCCTCATCGCGCA
>CALLZQ010000557.1 GCA_937858255.1 uncultured Tabrizicola sp. | reverse complement strand
ATCCTGCCCGTCGAGCGGCGGCAATTCCAGCCGCAAGAAGGGGTTAGAGGTGAACAGCATGAACATCAGGAACGCCACACCGATAGCCCCCTGCACCCCGATCACCCGCGCCCGCAGGCTGGGCGGCAGATTGCCCCCGAACCATGCCGCACAGGCGCCGAACAGCGCAAGGATCAGCACCCAGAGCAAGAGCGACCCCTCATGGTTCCCCCAGACGCCCGAGACCTTGTAAAGCATGGGTTTCAGCGTATGCGAGTTCAGCACCACCAGCCGAAGTGAAAAGCCCGAGGTGACAAGGGCATAGGTCAGCGCGGCAAAGCTGGCCCCAAGCACCACGAACTGAATCACCGCCGCAGGCTCGGCCACCGCCATCAGCGCCGCATTCTGCCGCTGCGCCCCCCAGAGCGGCAGCACCGTCTGTACCAGCGCCACCGCCAGCGCCAGGATCAGCGCAAAATGCCCAAGCTCGACAATCATCAGATGTCCTCCATTCGCCCCTCTAGTCTAGGGGCAAAGCCGGGGCTGCGCCATGCCCTGTGCGCCTTGGTCGCGCCGACATCTGCGTGAGCGGGCGGTCACTTGCGCCCCGCCCGCCGGGTCGAGAGCAACAGGTTGGTCTCCGAGGTCATCACCCCGTCCAGATTGCGGATGCGAAAGATCACCTCATCCAGTTCGGCAAGGCTCTGCGTGCCCAGATCGACGATCAGATCCCATTTGCCATTGGTGGAATGCACCGCCTGTACCGCCGGCAGACCGGCAAGGCGGGCCATGGTCCGCTCGGCCCCCTTGCCCTCGATCCCGATCAGCATGATCGCCCTGACCGGCGCCGCCGTCACGTCGGCCCGGGTCAGGACGGTAAAGCCCGCAATCTCGCCCCGCTCGACCAGCCGCTCCATCCGCGCCCGCACCGTGGCGCGTGACAGATCCAGCCGGTCGGCCAGATCCGAGATTGCCGCCCGCCCGTCGCGCCGCAACTCGGCGATGATCTTGCTATCCGTATCATCCATTTTGCGCGATTATTCCGCCGTAATGAGAAAACATCCACCCAGATTGCACGAAACTTGGCTGTTTTCCATCACCATTTCGCCCCACCCTGCGACAAAGACGAAAGGATACCCCCATGACCCATGCGATTCTGATCGGCGCGCCGATTGACAGCGGCCAGCGCCGCCCCGGTTGCCTGATGGGGCCGGCGGCCTATCGCGTGGCGGGGCTGGAGGCCGCGATTGAGGGGCAAGGCCACCGGGTCAGCGACTGGGGCGATCTGTCCCTGCCCGCGCTTAGCGTGCCCACCTGCGCCAATCCGGCGGTGCATTCGCTGGCCGAAACACTGGGCTGGACCGAGGTGCTGACCGACCGGGTGGACGATGCCCTATCCGAGGGCGGGCTGCCCATCGTGCTGGGGGGCGATCACTCGCTGGCGCTTGGCTCGGTCGCCGGGGCTGCGGCCTTTGCCGCGCGGGCCGGGCGGCCGCTGTTTCTGTTGTGGCTGGATGCGCATTCCGATTTTCACACGCCCCTGACCACCACCAGCGGCAATCTGCACGGCACGCCCGTCGCCTATATCGCCGGGCGTGAGGGGTTTGAGGCCTTCCCCCCCTTCCCCGCGCCAATCCCGGCGGAGCGCATCTGCCTTTATGGCATCCGCTCGGTCGATCCGGCCGAACATGCGGCACTGCTGGATCATGACATTGCCATCAACGACATGCGGGTGCTGGACGAACATGGCATCGTCAAGCCCTTGCGCGATTTCCTCACTCGCGTGCGGCAAGCGGGCGGGATGCTGCATGTCAGCCTTGATGTCGATTTCCTCGACCCCTCCATCGCCCCGGCGGTCGGCACCACGGTGCCCGGCGGCACGACCTTTCGCGAGGCGCATCTGGTGATGGAACTGCTGCACGAGTCCGGCCTTGTGACCAGCCTCGATCTGGTCGAGCTGAACCCCTTTCTCGATGATCGCGGCATGACCGCCCGGCTGATGGTCGATCTGGTCGGCAGCCTGATGGGCAAAAAGGTCTTTGACCGCCCCACCCGCGCCAAATGATGGAGCCGAAGATGACCCTGAACCTCGTCCCCTTTGTCTCGGTGGACAAGATGATGAAGCTGGTCCTGCATCTGGGGATCGAGCGGGTGATGGCCGACCTCGCCGCCGAGATCGAGGCCGATTTCCGCCGCTGGCCGGACTTCGACAAGACCCCGCGCATCGCCAGCCATTCTGATGTCGGCGTGATCGAGTTGATGCCCACCTCGGACGGGCAGACCTACGGGTTCAAATATGTGAACGGCCACCCCTCGAACATGAAGCGCGGCCTGCAAACCGTGACGGCCTTCGGCCTTTTGGCCGATGTGGAAACCGGCTATCCGCTGCTGTTGTCGGAAATGACCATCCTGACCGCGCTGCGCACCGCGGCGACCAGTGCCATGGCGGCCAAATGGCTGGCGCCCGCGACCGGCACGATGGCGCTGATCGGCAATGGCGCGCAGGCCGAGTTTCAGGCGCTGGCCTTCAAGGCGGTCTGCGGCCTGCGTGAGGTGCGGCTTTATGATATCGACCCGGCGGCCACCGCCAAATGCGCCCGCAACCTTGCCGGGCGCGGGCTGACCGTCATCCCCTGCCGCAGCGCCGAAGAGGCGATCGAGGGCGCGGGCATCATCACCACCGTCACCGCCGACAAGCGCAATGCCACCATCCTGTCGGACAATATGGTCGGCGCCGGGGTACATCTGAACGGCGTCGGCGGGGATTGCCCGGGCAAGACCGAACTCGCGCCCGAGATCCTGATGCGGTCGCGCATCTTTGTCGAATACCCGCCGCAAACGCGGGGGGAGGGTGAGATTCAGCAGCTTGCCCCCGACCATCCCGTCACAGAACTCTGGCAGGTCATCGCCGGTCAGGCCCCGGGACGGCAGGCGCCGGGCGAGGTGACGCTGTTTGACAGCGTGGGTTTCGCCATCGAGGATTTCTCGGCCCTGCGCTATATCCGCGCGCAACTCACGGCGACGGGCCTCTGCGACCAGCTCGACATGATTGCCGACCCGGATGACCCGCGCGACCTGTTCGGCATGATCCTGCGCGCCGCCTGAGGCGGTTGACAGTCCCGGCAGGGGCTGGCCATCTGGCGCCGAAACAGGGGGCGCAGATGCAGACATTCGAGACAGGTCCAGGCGGGGCAAGGCTGCGCTATCTGGCGCTGCCCGGCAGCGGCGTGCCGCTGCTGATGATCCACGGCCTTGGCTGTGCGGGCAGCTATGAATATCCGGCGGTGGCCCTGTCGCCGGCGTTGGCCGGGCGGGCGGTGCTGATCGTCGATCTGATGGGCCATGGCTACAGCGACCGGCCCGAGGGCTTTGGCTATGGCATCACCGATCAGGCGCGGGTGCTGGCGGGGCTGGGGGCGCCGTTGGCCCCGCCCCGGGGCCAGCTCTATGGGCACAGCATGGGCGGCGCCGTGGCGATTGAGCTGGCGGGCCTGCTCGGCCCCATCGCCGGATCGCTGGTGCTGGCCGAGGCCAATCTCGACCCCGGCGGCGGTACTTTCAGCCGCGAAATCGCCGCCGTGACTGAGGGCGAATACCTCAGCACCGGCCACGCCCGAATGATCCGCCGCGCGCTGATCGGCGGCGGCAGCGACTGGGCGGCGATGATGCGGGCCGCCGCCCCTCTGGCCGTTCACCGGGGCGCCGCCGCATTGGTCGCAGGAACCCCCGCTGGGGCGCCGACATGGCGGGCGCCACTGGCCGCCCCGCCCCCCAAACGCCGCGTTCTTTTCGGCCGCCGGGCCCTGCCCCGCCCCGACGCCCAGGCCCCCCCCACCGCCCGGCACCCGGTCGCCATGGTGCCCGAGGCCGGGCATTCCATGTCGACCGAGGCTCCCGCCGCACTGGCCCAGGCAATAGCGCAGGCCCTGTCCCGCGCCTAATCCGCGCGCTGCAAGAGGTAGTGACCGATGTGGCCAAGGCGCGGGCCGGTGTCCGGCGTCCCCTTCAAAGGCACGATCTGCGGCAGATCGGGCAACTGCTCGATCCGCGCCACACCCGCCTTGGGTTCGGGCAAGAGCGCAAAGGCCAGACGATTGTAATAGGCGTGAACGTCGTACCCGGGCACCGTCTTGGTCCTGTCCCCCAGCGACAGTCGCAATGCGCCGGTTTTCGGGCCAATAAGATGGGTGACGCCTGCGAAATGCCACCCTGCCGGGGGCAGATAGGACAGCGGCGCCCCCGGTGCCAGCGGCAGCATGTCCAGCATCAGGCCGGTTCGCGAAAATCCCTTGGTCCTGGCCAGACTGTGCCGGCTCGCGCGGAGTGAACGGTAGCGCCCCTTCTCGGGGCGCGCATCCAGGGCGCCATGCAGGCGCAGACGGTCCTCGGCAAGGGTCGCGACCGCCCCCCGGACCAGCGACGAGAGCCGCTTTGCGTAACGGCGGTGGCCATCGGGGGTAGGATGCACCAGATCGAGCAATTCCGCCCCTACCAGCGGCACATGATCATAGGCGAGGCCAT
>CALLZQ010000556.1 GCA_937858255.1 uncultured Tabrizicola sp. | reverse complement strand
TGCGCGCGATTTGCGACCGGTATGGTGTGCTTTTCATCGCGGATGAAGTGATGTGCGGCATGGGACGGACCGGCCATCTCTTTGCCTGTGACGAGGATGGAGTCGTGCCCGATATCCTCTGCATCGCCAAGGGGCTCGGCGCCGGCTATCAGCCGATTGGCGCCATGCTTTGCCAGGCGCGGATATTTGACGCGATCCGCGACGGATCCGGGTTCTTTCAACATGGCCATACCTATATGGGCCATCCGGTCGCGGCGGCGGCGGCGCGCGCCGTGGTCGGGGCGATTACCGGGCGCGACTTGCTGGCTCAGGTGCTTTTGCGCGGCGAGGCATTGGACAGGGCGTTGCGCGACCGGCTGGGCCAGCATCCCAATGTCGGCGACATCCGGGGGCGGGGTTTGTTCCGGGGGATCGAGCTGGTGGCAGACCGCGAGAGCAAGGCGCCCTTCGATCCGGCCCTTGGCATCCATAAGCGCGTCAAGGCCGCCGCTTTTGAGGCCGGTCTGATCTGCTATCCGATGGGCGGCACGATTGACGGACAGCGGGGCGATCACATCCTGCTGGCCCCGCCCTTCATCATGTCTGCCGCACAGGTCGATGAGGTGGCCGACAAGCTCGACCTTGCCATCCGGGCGGCCGTGGCATGACCCTGCCCCGGCTGATGATCGCCCCGAATGGCGCGACCCGCACCAAGGCCGACCATCCGGCCCTGCCCGTGACCATCGCCGAAATCATCGCGGCGACCATTGCCTGTGTCGGGGCAGGCGCCGATGGCCTGCACGCCCATGTCCGCGACGCGGCGGGGCGGCATGTGCTGGACGCCGGCCTTTACAGCGAGTTTCTTGCGGAAATGCGGGTCCGCCTGCCCGGGCTTTACGTCCAGATCACCACCGAAGCCGTCGGTCGCTATACCCCGGCAGAGCAGCGCGCCGTCGTCGCGGCAGTGCAGCCGGGCGCGGTCTCTGTCGCGCTGCGCGAGATGATGGCCGGGGATGAGAAAGCCGCGCGCGATTTCTACCATGATTGCGCCGCGGCAGACATCGAGGTGCAGCATATCCTCTACGACTCTGCCGAGGTGGATCGCCTTGCCGGGCTGGTCGGGCGGGGGGTGATCCCGGGGGGCCGGTTGGCCATCCTGCATGTGCTTGGCCGCTATGCGTCGGGGCAGATTTCCACGCTGGACGACATCAACGCGCCGCTGGCCCGTCAATCGGTGCTGGGGCCGGCGGTCGATTGGGCAGTCTGCGCCTTTGGCCCGGCCGAAACCGCAATTCTGGCCGAGGTGCTGCGGCGCGGGGGCAAGGCTCGGATCGGGTTCGAGAATAATCTCTTGCAGCCGGACGGGCAGCCGGCGCAGGCCAATGCCGCACGGGTTGCCACCTTGAACGCAATGGTTGAAGCTCGCCTGCCGCTGAATTAGCGATGAAAGAAATAGTTTCGCCCGATGCCCGAACCTCAGGGCAGCCGCGGTCGAATGTGCCAAGTTATTTTGAGGAGCCCGCAGGGTGATTGCCTATCTTCGT
>CALLZQ010000555.1 GCA_937858255.1 uncultured Tabrizicola sp. | reverse complement strand
ACGCGGAATTCATGCGCCAGTATCTGTCGGGCGAGCTGGAGCTGGAATTCAACCCGCAGGGCACTTTGGCCGAACGGATGCGCGCGGGCGGCGCCGGGATCCCGGGGTTCTACACCGCGACGGGCGTCGGCACGGTGATCGCCGAGGGCAAAGATGTGAAGACCTTCGACGGCAAGGACTATATCCTTGAGCGCGGGATTGTTGCCGATCTGGCGATTGTGAAGGCGTGGAAGGCCGACCCTTCGGGCAACCTCGTGTTCCGCAAGACGGCGCGGAACTTCAACGTTCCGGCGGCGACCTGCGGCAAGACCTGCGTGGTCGAGGTTGAGGAAATCGTGCCGCTGGGCAGCCTTGACCCGGATACCATCCACCTGCCGGGCATCTATGTGCATCGCATCGTGCAGGGCCAGCACGAAAAGCGCATCGAACAGCGCACCGTGCGCAAACGCGAAAGCGCCTGAGCGGACCCGCGCCCATGGCTGGCTCGCCCTATGACGGACTTGGCCCCCGGGCCTATTGGCGCACGGCGGTGGTCGGGCGCGGTCCGGGGCGGCTGCGCGACCTTTATGACCCGCGCTTTCGCATCACGCGGCAGATGCGGGTCTTTACCGCCGGCAGTTGCTTTGCCCAGCACGTCCACCGGGCGCTGACACGCGAGGGTTTTGCGGTGATCGACGCAGAACCCGTGCCCTCGGGCATTCCACCCGACGTGTCCGAGCGGTTTTTCTATGGCGCCTTCTCCGCCCGGTTTGGCAATGTCTATTCGGCCCGGCAGTTCCGGCAGTTGATCGAAGAGGCCGCCGGCAACCGCAGTCCCGCCCATCCGGTCTGGACCCGCGACGGGCGCTATTACGATGCCCTGCGGCCCAATACCGATCCGGGCGGCTATGACAGCGCCGAGGCGGTCGCCCTGTCCCGGGCCGAGCATCTGCGCGCCGTGGCCGATGCGTTGATCGAGGCCGAGGTGCTGGTCTTTACCCTCGGGCTGACCGAAATCTGGGCGGACCGCGCCTCGGGCACGGTTTATCCCACCGCGCCCGGGGTGATTGCCGATCCGCCCGCCGGGGCCGACATTGGTTTTGTCAACCTGACGCATGATCAGGTTGTTGCCGATCTGCGGGCGATTCTGGCCGATCTGCGCGGCCTGAACCCCGATCTGAAAATGCTGCTGACGGTCAGCCCGGTGCCGCTGACCGCGACTGCGACAGGTGGGCATGTGCTGGTCGCCTCGACCGCCTCCAAGGCGATCCTGCGGGCAGCGGTCGCCACCCTGATGGCCGAGGATGAGGGGGTCGATTACTTCCCCTCGTATGAGATCATCACCAACCCGGCGGCGCGCGGCAACTTCTTTGCGCCCAACCTGCGCAGCCCGTCGCCCACTGGCGTGCGGATCGTGATGGAACAGTTTCTGCGCGCCCAACTGAACGAGTCCGGGTCAGAGGCAGAGATGCCCGTCTCTGCCCCTGCCACGGGCGATGAGGGCGATGACGCGGCGATCTGCGAAGAGGTGCTGAACGACCCCGCCGCCCGCAGGGGGGAGCAGGGCTGATGCGGGTTCTGATCACCGGCACATCCCATGCGGCGACGCTGCGGCGGGCCTTTCCGGCGCTGAAGGCCGCCCATCCGGGAATGACGCTGGAATTCTGGGGCCTGCCGGGCGCTGCCTTTCAAAAGGCCAGCGTCGGGCCGGATGGCGTGCTGCGCCCCGATCCTGCCGATGCGCTTGGCGCGCGCAAGGCGGCCGAGTGGAACGGGGCCGAGGCGGTGGATCTGGCCCCCTATGACCGGATCTTTCTGGTGGGGCTACGCTATGGCCTTGGCACGCTGTTTCCGGCGCTGCGCGATCTGCATCCCGTCGAGTGGGGCCGACGCAAAGGCGCGCGCCCCGTCGCCCTGGGGCTGTTGCGGGCGGCGATGGAGGCTGAGACCCGCGCCGCCGTGACCGCGCAGGCGCAGCGCACCCCCTTTGATCCGCGCTTTGTGCTGATGCCGGCCCCCTATCCCGCACAAGAAGTCACCCGCAGCGCCTCTTCCCATTTTGAGCCGTTGACCCGCCAGGTCGCCGGACTGGCCGAGGCCGGGGCACTGATGGCAATGTTCGAATCCGCCCTGGTGGCGGCCCATGCCGCTGCGGGTGTCACGCTGGTCCTCCAGCCGCGTGAGACGCTGGCCGCGCCGTTCCTGACCCGCGATGCCTTCATTGACGCTGCCGAGCGCGATGCGCGCCATATGAATGCCGATTACGGCCAGATCGCCTTTGACGCGCTGATGGCTGCAACACCCATCCCGAAACCCGGCCAAGGTGCGGTCCCTGCCACCGCCCCTTTGACCTGATGAGACAAGGAGAGAAAGAAAATGCCCTGGGACCGTAATCAGATGGCCGCGCGTGGGGCGCAGGAACTGCAAGATGGCTGGTATGTGAATTTGGGCATCGGCATTCCGACGCTGGTGGCCAATTACATCCCCGCAGGCATTGAGGTCACGCTGCAATCGGAAAACGGCATGCTGGGCATGGGCCCCTTCCCGTTTGAGGGGGAAGAGGATCCTGATCTGATCAACGCCGGCAAGCAGACGATCACCGAACTGCCGCAGACCGCCTATTTCGACTCGGCGCAGTCTTTCGCGATGATCCGCGGCGGCAAGATCGCCATGGCGATTCTGGGCGCGATGGAAGTGGCCGAGAATGGCGACCTCGCGAACTGGATGATCCCGGGCAAGCTGGTCAAGGGCATGGGCGGCGCGATGGATCTGGTCGCGGGCGTGGGCCGCGTGGTGGTGGTGATGGACCACACCTCAAAACACGGCGAGTCCAAGGTCTTGAAATCCTGCACCCTGCCCCTGACCGGCAAGGGCGTGGTCGACCGCATCATCACCAATCTGGGCGTGCTGGATGTGGTCGAGGGCGGGCTGAAGATCGTCGAACTGGCCGACGGCGT
>CALLZQ010000554.1 GCA_937858255.1 uncultured Tabrizicola sp. | reverse complement strand
GGCGGGCGATGACCGCGGCGGTGCCAAGGACCGCCCGGCGGTGGGGATGTTCATCAAAGAAGATCGCGCCGAAAACCGCGCCCAAGATGATCTGCGAATATTGCGGGGGGGCGACGATCACCGCCGGTGCCACGCGATAGGCGGCGATGATCAGCATGGCGGCGATAAAGCCCATGGCGGCAATCACCCCGGTCATCAGCAAATGCTCGATCGGCATCGGCACATAGACAAAAGGCATGGTGGCGCCGGTCACGAAAAAGCTGGCCATCATCGGCCAGATCATCAGCACGGCCGACCGCTCTTCGCCACCGATCTTGCGCACGATCAGCGAGTTGATCGAGCCGGTCACCGCCGCCCCCAGTGCCGCCAGATGACCCCAGGACAGGTCGGCCGAACCGGGGCGCAGCACGATCAAAACGCCGCACAGGCCGACCAGCACCGCCAGACCCCGGCGGATCCCCACCTTCTCCCCCAGCATCGGGATCGCCAGCAGCGTGATCAGCAGCGGCATGGCAAAGAGGATGGCGTAGGTCTGTGCCAGCGGCAGAACGGAAAAGGCATAGAACCCGGCCGCCCCGGTGCTGACAGCGGTCAGTGCCCGGATCAGTGACCACCAGGGATGATGCGGGATCAGGTTGCCATCGGTCCGGTCGCTCATCAGCATCAGGGTGATCAGCGGAAAGCCAAGGAGGCCGGAAAAGAAGATGATCTGGAAAGAGGTATAATCCGAGCCAAGGAATTTGATCACGACATCATGGGTGGCATAGATGCCAAAGGCGGCGAGGGACAGCAGTGCCCCTTTCAGGTTCGGACCCATGATCTGTTGTTCCTTTCGGCTCGGGCAGAAATACGCCCGTTCGCGCTAACGGTCTTTTCGCAGAGAAGGCGGGCGGCCTCAACCCGGAATGAAAAAGGCCCATGCGTCGCATGGGCCAATTCGCAAGGATTTGCCTTATTCAGAGGCTGGCATCCAGTGCGGCGACAATCGCGTCGCCCATCTGGGCAGTGGAAACCGGGGTGCCACCCTCGGGGCCCATCAGATCGCCGGTGCGCACGCCATCGGCCAGTACCTTTTCAACGGCCTTTTCGACGCGCGTCGCCTCATCACCCATATCGAAAGAATAGCGCAGCGCCATGGCAAAGGACAGGATGCAGGCAATCGGGTTGGCCTTGCCCTGACCGGCGATATCGGGGGCCGAGCCGTGGACGGGCTCATAGAGCGCCTTCGGACGGCCATTGGCCATGGGCGCGCCGAGCGAGGCCGAGGGCAGCATCCCGAGGCTGCCGGTCAGCATGGCGGCGGCATCGGACAAGAGATCGCCGAACAGGTTGTCGGTCACGATCACGTCGAACTGCTTGGGCC
>CALLZQ010000553.1 GCA_937858255.1 uncultured Tabrizicola sp. | reverse complement strand
TGGTGAAGGCGGGTCTGTTCCTGATGGCGCGGATGTGGCCGGTGCTGGCCGGCACGCCCGAGTGGTTCTACATCGTCGCGACCACCGGCCTGATCACCATGGTCATGGCCGCGAAGATTGCCTTGTTCAAGGATGACCTCAAGGCGCTCTTGGCCTTTTCAACGGTCAGCCATCTGGGCCTGATCACCATGCTCTTGGGCTTTGGCACGGCCGAGGCGGCGACGGTTGCGGTGTTCCACATCATCAACCACGCCACCTTCAAGGCCGCCCTCTTCATGAGCGCGGGCATCGTCGACCACGAGACCCATACCCGCGATCTGAAACGCCTCGGCGGCCTCAGGACGCTGATGCCGATCACCTTTACCTTTGCCACGGTGGCGGCGCTGTCGATGGCCGGGATCCCGCCCTTGAACGGGTTCCTCTCCAAGGAAATGATGCTGGAAGAGACGGTCCACACCGTCTGGGCGGGCAATCACTGGCTGATGCCGGTGCTGGCGACCATCGGCGCGCTGTTCTCTGTCGCCTATTCCTTCCGCTTCATCGCCCATGGCTTCCTTGGCCCGGTACGCGACGACTATCCGCATCACCCGCATGACCCGCCCTTTGGCCTCTGGGCGGCACCGGCCTTTCTGGCAGTGCTGGTGGTCATCATCGGTTTCATGCCGATGACTTCGGCCGCATGGCTGGTCGATGCCGCCGCCAGCGCCGTGACGGGTGAGCCGGTCCAATCCTATATCAAGCACTGGCACGGCCTTGAATCGCCGGCGCTGTGGATGTCGGCAGCGGCCGTGGCCGGCGGCCTGATCCTCTTGGGCCTGCACCGCCCGTTGATGGCGATGTGGAATGCGGCCCCCCGGCCTGAGGCCAAGGCCATTTTCGATGGCATTATCGAGCCGCTGGCCCGTCTGGCCCGCGCGATCACCGACCGCCTGCATGACGGCGCACTGACGCGCTATATCGCCATCGGCACTGTCGCCATCGCGGCGGCGGCCTATTACGGCTTTCGCACCGGCACCCACCAACCCGGCGCGCGCGCGCTGATGGAGATCACGCCCGTCCCCGCTCTTGGCTGGCTGTCGCTGGTACTGGCGACCATCGCCATCGTGATCTTCCACCGCAACCGCCTGCTGACGCTGGTTCTGGTGGGGATCATCGGGCTGATGGTCTCGGTCGGGTTCGCCTATTTCTCGGCCCCCGACCTTGCGCTGACCCAGATCTCAGTGGAGGTGGCGACGGTCATCCTGATGCTGTTGTCGCTGAACTTCCTGCCCAAATCGACCCCGGTCGAGAGCAGCACCGCCCGGCGTGGCTGGGATGCGGGCGTGGCCATCGTCGCGGGCCTTGGCATCGCCGCGCTGTCCTATGCGCTGATGACCCGCGATTTCGCCTTTGCCACCATTGCCGATTACCACATCGCCAATTCCAAGCCCGAGGGCGGCGGCACCAATATCGTCAACGTCATCCTCGTAGACTTCCGCGGCTATGATACCTTTGGCGAGATCACCGTGCTGGGCATCGCCGCGATCCTGATCTACGCGCTGACCGAGGCGCTCTTGCGCGGCGGGCCGGCCAATGACCGGCTGCTGAAATGGACGCCGGACCTGCGTCGCGCCGGGGATCGCCACCCGATGATGCTGGTGGTCGCGACCCGGCTGATCCTGCCAATTGCGCTGATGGTCGGGGTGTTCATCTTCTTGCGCGGCCACAACATGCCGGGCGGCGGCTTCATCGCCGGGCTGATCGTCTCGATTGCCCTCGTGATGCAATACATGGCCTCGGGCTTTGCCTGGACCCAGCAGCGCCAGCGGGTGGACTACCATGCCCTCATCGCCATCGGCGTGCTGACCGCCGCCGCCACCGGCATCGGCGCCTGGTTCAACGGCATGCCCTTCATGACCTCGGACTTCGGCTATGTGCATCCGCCGCTGGTCGAAGAGTTTGAGCTGGCCACCGCCGCGATCTTTGACCTTGGCGTGTTCCTGACCGTTCTGGGGGCGGTGATGCTGTCGCTGGCCTCGCTGTCGCGCATCGCGCTCCGGGCGGGTGAGACGGTGAACGTCCAGCCCTTTGACATTGACCCGTCCGAGGGCCGCTCCCTTGACGATCTCGACGCGCAGGAGGCCCGCTGATGGAATTGCTTGTCGCCTCGGCCCTTGGGCTGCTGACCTCGGCCGGCGTCTATCTGATGCTGCGCCAGAGGACCTTTCCGGTCATCGTCGGACTGACGCTGCTGTCCTACGCCGTCAACGTGTTCATCTTTGCCGCCGGGCGGCTGGTCACGAACCTGCCCCCGATCATCGACAAGCATGCCCATGCCTATACCGACCCGCTGCCCCAGGCGCTGGTGCTGACGGCCATCGTCATCTCGTTCGGCATGACCGCCGTGATCGTGATGATGGCGCTTGGCGCCTATCTGGAGGCCGGGCATGACCGGGTGGACATGACCGAAACCGATGCCGAGACGCAGGGAGAGGCGAAATGATGGGCCACTGGATCATTGCCCCGGTGGTTTTGCCCGCGATCATGGGGGCGGCCATTACGCTGTTGATGCGCAACGATCTGCTGCTTCAGCGGGTGTTCTCGCTGGGGGCGACGCTGCTGCTGGGGGCCATCGCCGCCGCCCTGCTGTGGTCGGCCAGCACTTCCGCGCCCGAGATCTATCTGCTTGGCAACTGGCCCGCGCCCTTTGGCATCGTGCTGATGCTGGACCGGCTCTCGGCGCTGATGGTGATGCTGACGGCGCTCTTGGCGCTGGCGGTGCAGCTCTATGCCATCGGGTCGGACTGGGATGCGCGGGGGCGGCACTTCCATGCCCTGTTCCAGTTCCAGCTGATGGGGATCTGCGGCGCCTTTTTGACCGGCGACGCCTTTAACCTGTTCGTGTTCTTCGAGGTGCTGCTGATCGCCTCTTATGGCCTGATGATCCATGGCGGCGGCAAGGACCGGCTGCGGGCGGGCGTGCAATATGTGGCCTTCAACCTTGTCGGCTCATCGCTGTTCCTGTTCGCGCTGGCCACGATCTATTCGGTGACCGGCACGCTGAACATCGCCGATCTGGCGGTGAAGGTGCAGATGCTGCCCGAGGGGGATGTCGCCCTCTTTCGGGTGGCGGCGGTGATGCTGATGCTGGTCTTTGCGGTCAAGGGCGCGCTGGTGCCGCTGCAATTCTGGCTGCCCGCAACCTATGCCAATGCCCCCGGCCCGGTGGCCGCGCTCTTTGCGGTGATGACCAAGATCGGCGCCTATGCCGCCATCCGCTTTGGGGTGATGGTGATCCCGCCGACGACCCCCGCCACCGGCACGCTGATCGCCGATCTGATGATGCCCGCCGCCATTGCCACGCTGATCATCGGCGCCATTGGCGTGCTGGGAGCCGCGACGCTGGGGCGG
Source organism: uncultured Tabrizicola sp. (assembly GCA_937858255.1). GTDB lineage: Bacteria > Pseudomonadota > Alphaproteobacteria > Rhodobacterales > Rhodobacteraceae > Pseudotabrizicola. Next base: position 6,621 of record CALLZQ010000553.1, on the reverse strand, counting down.
CTTGCCGCCTTTGCCGCCATCGCCTCGATGGGCACGGCCTTTATCGCCATCTCGGCCTTTACCCCCGCCGCGACAGCCGCCGCCCTCTACTACATGGTGCATTCGACGCTGGCCGGCGCTGCACTGTTCCTGATCGTCGATCTGGTCACCCAGCGCCGCGCCCATGACCGCCTGACCGAGGCGCTGCCGCCGATCCATCGCGCGGGGGTGATCGCCGGGCTCTTCATGGTCTCGGCCATCGCCACCGCCGGGATGCCGCCGCTCTCGGGCTTTGTCGGCAAGCTTTTGGTCATGCAGGCCCTGCGCGATCAGGCGCCGCTGATCTGGTCGGTGATCCTGATCTCGTCGCTGGTCATCATCCTTGGCTTTGCCCGCGCCGGTTCGACCGTCTTTTGGAAGGCCCATGCCGCCGCCCCGGCCGAGGCGCCCGAGCATGCGCCGCAGGGCCTGGCCTTTACCGCCGCCTTTGGCCTGATCGCAGCGCTCGCGGCGCTGACGCTCTTCTCTGGCCCCGTGCTGACCTGGATGGAGGCGACCGCCGCCGCCCTGCATGACCCCTCGGCCTATATCGCCGCCAACCAACTGCCCGAGGTGAAGTGAGATGCTGCTGAAACGCCTCTTCCCCCACCCGCTGTTGTCGTTCCTGCTGTTCGTGACATGGATGCTCCTCGTCAACGAATTCAAGCGCGGCAGTCTGGTGATGGCGCTGATCCTGGCCATCGTCATCCCGCTCTTGACCGCCGCCTATTGGCAGAACCGCCCCAAGGTCAAGGACGTGCCGGCCTTTGCCGCCTATTGCCTTCTGGTAATGTGGGACGTGATCGTCGCCAACTTTCAGGTGGCCAAGATCATCCTCTTCATGCGCAATGAGGATATCAAATCCGCCTGGATCCCCGTGCCGATCGAGCTGAAGACGCCCGAGGCGAGCACGCTGCTGGCCGGGACCATCACCATGACCCCCGGCACCGTCACCGCCGACATGTCGGCCTGCGGCAAGGTGCTCTTGATCCATTCCCTGCACGCCCCTGACCCGGACGCGATCCGCGACGACATCAAGTCGCGCTATGAGGCCCGCCTGAAGAGGATTTTCGAGTGATGCTGGAATTTTCCCTGATCTTCGCCTTTGTCTGCTTTGGCCTTGGCCTTGCCATGAATGTCTATCGCGTGTTCCGCGCCCCCGGCGTGCCGGACCGCATCCTCGCGCTCGATACCATGGTGGTGAACGTGATCGCGCTGATCGTCCTTTATGGCATGTTCACCCGCTCGGGCATCAACTTCGAGGCGGCGCTGCTCTTTGCCATGACCGGCTTTGTCTCGACCGTGGCCTATTGCAAATTCATCCTGCGCGGCGACATCATCGAGTAAGGGACCCAGATGGAACAGATTGCGGAAATCCTGATCTCGGTGCTGCTGATCGTCGGCGGTATCTTTGCCGTCATCGGCAGCTATGGCCTGTTGAAACTGCGCGACACCATGCAGCGCCTGCACGCCCCGACCAAGGCGACGACCGTGGGCGTCGGCTCGGCCCTCATCGCCTCCATGGCGTTCTTTCTGATCTTTGAACATCACCTTAGCTGGCACGAGCTGCTGATCACCCTCTTCCTGTTCCTGACCGCGCCGATCACCGCCAATTTTATCGCCAAGGCACAGATGCACCGGATGATGCGCGCCGAGGATCTGCCCCCCACCGGCGTCGGCACCGACTGGGCGACCTTTGACCCGGAACTGACCATGGTGCAGCCCTTGACCGACTACCGCCCCGGCCCGGTCTCGGACGAAGGCGCCAGCCCCGCCGAGACCTGACCAAACGGTCAAAAAATACCGGCGCCACTCTTGCCGCTGCCCCCCTGCCCGTGCCAAAGTGCCGGGGTTCTTGATCGGGGGGCAGGCAAGTGCAAAGTCTGAGCGCAGAGACCGTCACGGCAAGCGGGCAAAACCTGCCGCAACTCGCCCATCCCCGCAATCCGGGCATGGCGCTGGATCTGGACTGGGTGGCCTCTGTGCAGGCCAATACCTCGGCGATCGAGCGGCGCTGCGCCACCCTTGGCGGGCGGCGCTCGGTCAAAAAGGACTATCAAGCGGCGTGGCTGTTGAAGGCGATCAGCCTGATCGACCTCACCACCCTGTCGGGTGATGATACCAAGGGCCGCGTCCAGCGCCTTTGCGCCAAGGCCCGCCAACCCGTTCGCCCCGACATGCTGGCGGCCTTGGGAATGGAGGGGCTGACCGTCGGCGCGGTCTGCGTCTATCACGACATGGTGGAAACCGCCGTTCGCGCACTGGAGGGCACCCATATCCCCGTCGCCGCCGTCTCGACCGGTTTCCCGGCCGGCCTTTCGCCCTGGCACCTGCGCGTGCAGGAAATCCGCGAGAGCGTGGCCGCCGGTGCGCGTGAAATCGACATCGTCATCTCCCGCCGCCATGTGCTGACGCAGAACTGGCAGGCGCTTTATGATGAGATGCGCGAGATGCGTGCGGCCTGCGGCGAGGCCCATGTCAAGGCGATCCTCGCCACGGGCGAGTTGGGCACCCTGCGCAATGTCGCACGCGCCAGCCTGATCTGCATGATGGCCGGCGCCGATTTCATCAAGACCTCGACCGGCAAAGAGGGCGTCAACGCCACCCTCCCCGTCAGCCTGACCATGATCCGCGCCATCCGAGACTATCAGGACCGCACCGGATACAAGGTCGGCTATAAACCGGCGGGCGGCATCTCCAAGGCCAAGGACGCGCTCCTCTACCTCGCCCTGATGAAGGACGAACTGGGTCACCCCTGGCTGCAACCCGACCTCTTCCGCTTTGGCGCCTCGTCCCTCTTGGGCGATATCGAGCGCCAGCTTGAACACCACCTGACCGGCCACTACTCGGCCGCCAACCGCCACGCGATGGGGTAGGGCCATGACGATCAAGGAAATCTTCGATACCATGTCCTCTGGCCCCGCCCCCGAAGGCAATGCCGAGGCCGTCGCCTGGCTGGCAAAACACAAAAACGTCTTTGGCCATTTCATCAACGGCCAGTTCACCGCGCCCGAGGCGCCGTTTGACACGAAAAACCCCGCCACCGGCAAGGTTCTGGCATCCGTCAGCCAAGGCAGCGAGGTCAGCGTCAATGCCGCCGTCCGCGCCGCCCGCGCGGCCCAATCGAAATGGGCGAAATTGCCCGGCGCCACCCGCGCCAGATACCTCTACGCCCTCGCCCGGCTGATCCAGAAACATGCGCGCCTGTTTGCCGTCCTTGAAACCATGGACAACGGCAAACCCATCCGCGAGAGCCGCGACATCGACATCCCCCTCGTCGCCCGGCATTTCTACTACCACGCGGGCCTTGCCCAGCTGATCGACAGCGAACTGCCCGGCCATCAGCCGCTGGGCGTCTGCGGCGCGGTGATCCCGTGGAACTTCCCGCTGCTGATGCTGGCATGGAAAGTCGCCCCCGCCCTTGCCGCCGGCAATACCATTGTCCTGAAACCCGCCGAATACACGCCCCTCACCGCCCTCCTCTTCGCCGAAATCACCCGTGAGGCAGGCCTGCCCAAGGGCGTCGTCAACATCGTCACCGGCGATGGCGAGACCGGCGCGGCCATCGTTTCCCACCCCGATATCAACAAGATCGCCTTCACCGGCTCCACCTCGGTCGGCAAGAAAATCCGGCAGGCCACCGCCGGCACCGGCAAAGCACTGACGCTCGAACTGGGCGGCAAGTCGCCCTATATCGTCTTTGACGACGCCGACCTCGACTCCGCCATCGAGGGCCTCGTCGATGCGATCTGGTTCAATCAGGGTCAGGTTTGCTGCGCGGGCTCACGCCTTCTGGTCCAAGAGGGCGTGGCCGAGCGGTTCCACGAAAAACTCAAACGCCGCATGGACGGCCTGCGCATCGGCGACCCGCTGGACAAATGCATCGACGTCGGCGCCATCGCCGATGAGGTGCAACTGAACACCATCCGCGCCCTTGTCGATGGGTCCGAGGGCGAAAAATACGTCGCCAACACCCCCGTCCCGCAGGGCTGTTTTTACCCGCCCACCCTCATCACCGGCCTCGGCACCGCCAGCCGCCTGATGCAGGAGGAAATCTTTGGCCCGGTGCTGGTCTCGATGACCTTTCGCACCCCGGCCGAGGCGGTGGAACTGGCCAACAACACCCGCTACGGCCTTGCCGCAAGTGTCTGGACCGAGAACCTGAACCTCGCCCTCGACATCGCGCCAAAGATCAAGGCGGGCGTGGTCTGGGTCAATGCCACCAACCTGTTTGACGCCGCCGCCGGTTTCGGCGAGGCGCTGGAAAGCGGTTTCGGGCGCGAGGGCGGATGGGAGGGCCTTATGGCCCATCCGAAACCCAAGGGCAAAACCTCAACCCTGAAACCCCTCGCCGCCGTGGCCGCCCCCGACAGCCCCGACGTCACCGGGCTGGACCGCACCGCGAAACTCTTTATCGGCGGCAAGCAGGCCCGCCCCGATGGCGGCTATACCCAGTCGATCTATGGCCCGCGCGGTCAGCTTTTGGGGCAGGTCGGCATCGCCAACCGCAAGGACATCCGCAACGCGGTCGAGGCCGCCCATGCCGCCAAGGGCTGGGGCCGCGCCACCGGCCACAACCGCGCCCAGATCCTTTACTACATCGCCGAGAACCTTTCGGCCCGGGCTGGGGAATTTGCATCCCGCATCAAGGACATGACCGGGAAATCCGGCACGGAGGAGGTAGAGGTCGCGATCAGCCGCCTCTTCACCTATGCCGCTTGGGCCGACAAATATGACGGTCAGGCGAAATCGGTGCCCCTGCGCGGCATTGCGCTGGCGATGAACGAACCCGTGGGCGTGATCGGCGCACTCTGCCCGGATGAGGCGCCGCTCTTGGGCCTCGTCTCGGTCATGGCCCCGGCGATTGCCATGGGCAACACCTGCGTGCTGGTCGCCTCACAGCCCTATCCGCTGTCCGCGACCGATTTTTATCAGGTGCTGGAGACCTCTGACCTGCCCTCGGGCGTCGTCAACATCGTGACCGGTGTCCATGCCGAACTGGCCAAGCCGCTGGCGGGTCATCTGGATGTGGATGCGGTCTGGTCCTTCTCGTCCTCCCCCCTGTCCAAGGTGATCGAGGCCGAGGCGGCGGGCAATATCAAGCGCACTTGGGTCAACAACGGTCAGGCCCGCGACTGGTTCGCGCCTTCGGCCGAGGGCCGGGAATTCCTGCGCCAGGCGACTGAGGTGAAAACCGTCTGGGTGCCCTACGGCGAGTAAGTTCCCGCCTCCGGACTAGGCCCGGCCCGCCGTGGATGAAAGGCTCAGCGGGTCGATGCCCAGACTGCGTAGCGCGGCCAGCCACTTCCCGCCATCATCGGCGGAAAACACCAGCTCGGGCGGGGCCTCGCAGATCAGCCAGTCATTGCGCAGGATCTCTTCCTCAAGTTGCCCCGGCCCCCAGCCGGAATAACCAAGGGCCAAGAGCGCGGCATCCGGGCCCTCGCCCCGCGCCAGCGCCTCAAGGATATCGACGGTGGCCGTCATTCGGAACCCTCCGGGCACCCGCATCGTCCCCTCGCCCGAGCCGGCCTTGGGAAAGCCCCCCAGATGCAGCACAAAGCCCCGGCCCCGCTCGACCGGCCCGCCGAAATGCACGCGGATATCCCGCCCCGCCGGCGCGCGCGGAATATCGAGATGGCCGAGCAGCGCCGCGAAATCCAGATCGCGACTGGGTTTGTTGACGATCAGCCCCATCGCCCCTTCCTCGGAATAGGCGCAGATCAGGATGACACTATGCTCGAACCGGGGGTCGCCCATGCCCGGCATCGCCACCAACAGCTTTCCACTCAAGTCCATGTTCGCCTCCCGGACCATGCCCCCAGCATGACCGCGTTGCGCGCCTGCCTCAAGCCGGAAAGGCTCGCGCCCGTATCCCGTCTTTGTGACTTTCCAATCGCCGCTGGCTTCCTATGCTCTGCCGCATGATCCGCATGTTCCTTGCCCCCGCCGTCCTGATGCTCTGGCCACTGTCCGCCGCGATGGCGCAGGGCCTCAGCCAGTCCGACATCCTTGACGGCCAGTTGCGCCCCGGGTGGCAGATGCAATCGGGCCATCATCTCAGCGCCCTGCATCTGCGGCTGGCGCCGGAGTGGAAAACCTATTGGCGGGCACCCGGCGATGCCGGCATCCCCCCCAGCTTTGACTGGAGCGGATCCGAGAACCTGAAATCGGTGCGCTTCCACTGGCCGGCGCCCGAGGTGTTTCATACCAACGGCATGCAATCTGTCGGATATCACCATGAACTTGTGCTGCCGATCGAGGTCGAGGCGCGCGACCCCTCGCAGCCGGTCACATTGCGTGCCCGGGTCGATCTGGGGGTCTGCAAAGATATCTGCATGCCGGCAAGCCTCGATCTGACTGCCGATCTGATGCCGCCCGGGCAACCCGATCAGACCATCCGCACGGCGCTGAAGGCACGGCCCGCCACGGCGGGCGAGGCCGGGGTCAGCGGCCTGACCTGCAAGGTTGAGCCGATCCGCGATGGGCTGCGCCTGACCGCCGAGATGCGCCTGTCGCCACTGGGTGCCGACGAGGTGGTGGTGGTCGAGCCGGGCCTGCCCGGTGTTTGGGTATCAGAGGCAGAGGTCGAGCGTCAGGGAG
>CALLZQ010000552.1 GCA_937858255.1 uncultured Tabrizicola sp. | reverse complement strand
CCTCCCCCTCGCCAGAGCGGCCCATAACGATCAGCGCCGCGCCGGCAAAGGCAACCAGTGCGCCGATCACATGCGGCGCCCGTAGCTTCTCACCCGGTAACAGCCCGGAAAACAGGACAATGAACAGGGGCCACAGATAGGCAATCAGCCCCGTCTCTGCTGTGGGGGCCAGCCGAAAGGCCGTGAAGTAAAGCGCGTGATAGCCAAAAAGCCCCGCGATGCCAAAGGCGTAGACCCGCCAAGAGACAGCGCGCAAACGGCCAAGCCCGCTGCGTGCCGTCCAGATCAGCCCGATCGCGCCCCCGATGGCAAAGCAGATCGCGCTGAGTTGGAAGGGTGGCACAGGCGCCGACCAGATCGTGAGGAGTGCCAGCAGCGCCCACATCAGCACCGCCGTAAACCCGATCATCGTCGCCTGTCGCATCGTCCGCCCCCTCTGCCTGCGCGCAGATGACGGCGGCGCGGTGGCGGCGTCAAGCCTTGCACAGGGGGCAGACCGGCAATTCTGGATCGGCAAGGCCCCTCGGGTTGATTTCCGGCGACGATGGGCGCACCTCTCACCCCGGGGAGGATGATCAGGAAAGTGACGAAAATGATTGAGACACATGCCACCCCCGACCATGAGGCGATCATGGCCCGCGCCCATCAACTGCGCGCCGAGGCGATGCGTGAGATGTTTGCCGCATTCGTTGGACTTTTCCGGCGCAAGCCGCAGGGCAAGCCTGCGTTGATCTGATGCAAAAGGCCGCCCCGTGAGGGACGGCCTTTGATCTTGGCCTCTGGCTAAAGATTACATGAAGTACTGGCCGCCATTGGCGCTGATGGTCGAGCCGGTGATAAAGCCCGCATCGTCCGAGGCCAGGAAGACCACGCAGCGCGCAATCTCTTCCGGCTCGCCCAGACGGCCGACGGGGATCAGCGGGATGATACGCTCATTCAGCACTTTTTCATCGATGGCGCGCACCATTTCCGTGCCGATATAGCCCGGGCAGATGGCGTTGACCGTGATGCCGGCGCGGGCGCCTTCCTGCGCCAGGGCCTTGGTAAAGCCCAGATCGCCCGACTTGGCGGCCGAGTAGTTGGCCTGACCGGCCTGACCCTTTTGGCCGTTGATCGACGAGATGTTGATCACCCGACCGAATTTGCGATCACGCATCCCCGACCACAGCGGGTGGGTCATGTTGAACAGGCCCGAGAGATTGGTATCGATGACCTCTTTCCACTGCTGGGGGGTCATCTTGTGGAACATCGAGTCGCGGGTGATGCCGGCGTTGTTGACCAGTACATCGACAGGGCCCAGATCGGCCTCGACCTTCTTGATGCCTTCGGCGCAGGCATCATAGTCGGCAACGGACCATTTGTAGGTCGGGATGCCGGTTTCGGCGGTGAATTTCGCCGCAGCCTCGTCATTGCCGGCATAGTTGGCGGCCACCTTGTAACCGGCAGCTTTCAGCGCCAGCGAAATCGCCGCGCCGATACCGCGCGATCCACCCGTAACCAATGCAACCTTAGCCATATCTCTCTCCTCTAGAGCCAGGGATTCTTGAAAACTTTGTTATCCGTATGAAGATGGGCGCGCAAGATTATTGCGCGCCCATTTTGCGATTGCGGCAATTTATCCTTGCCGCGGCAGCGATCAGCGCTCAAGGCACATGGCAACGCCCATGCCGCCGCCGATGCAGAGGGTGGCGAGACCCTTCTTGGCGTCGCGGCGGGCCATTTCGTGCAAAAGCGTGTTGAGGATGCGGCAGCCCGAGGCGCCGATCGGGTGGCCGATGGCGATGGCGCCGCCGTTCACGTTCACGATCGCCGGATCCCAGCCCATATCCTTGTTCACGGCGCAGGCTTGGGCGGCAAAGGCCTCATTCGCCTCGACCAGGTCCAGATCGCCGACCTTCCAGCCGGCCTTGTCCAGCGCCTTGCGGCTGGCATGGATCGGGCCGACGCCCATGATCGACGGGTCAAGCCCGGCGGTGGCATAAGAGGCGATACGGGCGATGACCTTCAGGCCGCGCTTGGCGGCCTCTTCTTCGGTCATCAGCAGCACGGCGGCAGCGCCGTCATTGATGCCCGAGGCATTGCCAGCGGTGACCGAGCCGTCGCGGGTAAAGGCGGGGCGCAGCTTGGCCATGCTGTCCAGCGTGGCGCCGTGGCGGATGTATTCGTCGGCATCGACCATGGTGTCGCCCTTGCGGGTCTTGACGGTAAAGGGGATGATCTCATCCTTGAACTTGCCGGCCTTTTGCGCGGCCTCGGCCTTGTTCTGGCTGGCGAGGGCGAATTCGTCCTGCATGTCGCGCGAGATCTGCCACTGGTTAGCGACGTTCTCGGCGGTCTGGCCCATGTGATAGCCGTTGAAGGCATCCCACAGACCGTCCTTGATCATCGAGTCGATGAAATTCATATCGCCCATTTTCTGCCCGGCACGCAGATGCGCGACGTGGGGCGAGAGCGACATGTTTTCCTGACCGCCGGCGATGACGATACGGGCATCGCCCAATTGCACATGCTGGGCCCCCAGCGCGACGGCACGCAGGCCCGAGCCGCAGACCTGGTTCAGCGACCAGGCGCTGGCTTCTTTGGCCAGGCCGGCCTTGATATGGGCCTGACGGGCGGGGTTCTGGCCCTGACCGGCGGTCAGCACCTGGCCCAGAATGGTTTCCTCAACTTCGGCCTTGTCGATGCCGGCACGGGCGACAACGCCCTCGATCACGGCGGCGCCGAGGTCATGCGCAGGGGTGTTGGCAAACGAACCGTTGAAGCTGCCGACGGCAGTCCGCCCGGCGGCGACGATCACGACATTGGTCATATAGTCCTCTCCCTTGGCCAAGGTAACGGGACGCGGCGCCCCGCTTGCCCCCCCGAACTATGACGCAATTGCAGCGAGCGCAAGATTCTTGCGCTGGCACGTTGACGCAGGGAAAAGCGGTCTTTCAGGCCGAGCGGCGCATGACCACTGACTTGAATTCCGGTTTGACCGTGGGGGCGCCAAAGGCATAGCCCTGCATCATGTCCACCCCCAGCGCGGCGAGCCAGCGCGCCTCATCCCCGGTCTCGACAGCCTCTGCCACACAGAGCCGGTCGAACTGTTTGGCGACAGACAACAGGGCAGCGGTGATTTCCTGATTGCCGGGGTTGGTGTGGATCTTGCGGGTGAATTTGCCGTCGATCTTGAGGATGTCAAAGTCAAAGGCGTGAAGCTGCGGGATCGAGATTTGCCCCGCGCCGTAATCGTCCATCGCAAAGGAGACGCCCTTGGCCCGCCAGAGCCGCATGAAGGCTGTGACGATTTCCGGCAGTTGCCTCGTCGAATCCTCGGTCACCTCAAGGATCAGTCGTTCGGCGAGTGTCGGGTTTTCGGAAAGATGGCTGCGCAGGATGCGTATCCATTTGGGATAACCGATTGAGCGTGCCGACATGTTGATCGACAGCCGGATGCCGGGGTTGTCAATCAGGGTGCGCAGCCCAAGTGCAAGTGAGGCACAGGCGATCTCTCGCCCCAGTTCATGTGCCTCAACCGCGCCCAGGAAGGCCCGGGCAGGAATAGGGCGCCCGGTCTTGCCCAGCACCCGGATCAGCCCTTCATAAAACCCGATGCGATCGGCATCCATGCCAACAACCACCGGCTGAAAGGCCAGAAGAACCCGCCCCTGCCGCAGCGCCTCTCGTACCAAGGTCAGCGTCTGCCCGTCATTTTCGAAAACAGTAAAGGCCAGCGGGCTGGAGTTTTGCCAATCCACATCGGCGCGGTGCGGTTTATCGTCCGGCATTCAGCCTATCCCCCATGACAGAGCCGAGGGAGAGATTGCAGCTATGCCGGTAAAACTTGCGTAAATATTCACATTTTGTTCTAAGTTTAGCGAAATTCCACAGGGGGATCAGGCGATGGAACAGGCAGGGCAGCGTTGCCCGTGGTGCGGCGAAGAAGAAATCTACACTCGCTATCACGATGAGGAATGGGGCGTGCCCGAGTGGGACAGCCGGGCGCTGTGGGAAAAGCTGATCCTCGACGGGTTTCAGGCGGGGCTGAGCTGGATCACAATTCTAAAAAAGCGCGAATCCTTTCGCGCAGGGTTTGAGGGGTTTGAGCCGGCCCGCATCGCCACATGGGGTGAGGCAGAGGTGACGCGGCTCCTCGCCGATCCCGGCATTGTGCGCCATCGCGGCAAGATCGAGGCGACGATCCGCAACGCCCGCGCCTATTTGGCGATTGAGGAACGGCAGGGCTTTGCCGATTTCCTCTGGTCCTTTCAGGACGGGCGGGTGGTGCAAAACCGCTTTCACAGCATCGCCGAGGTGCCGGCGCAGACGCCCACATCTGAGGCGATGTCAAAGGCCCTGAAAAAGGCCGGTTTTACCTTTTGCGGGCCGACGATCGTCTATGCCTTCATGCAGGCGACGGGCATGGTCAACGATCACCTCGTGACCTGCCCGGCGCATGACCGGGTGGCGCCGCTGGCGCGATGAGCCCTCAGCCACCCGGAACGGTGCGCAACTCGATCTGGATGATGCCGGGGGCGGGGCCTTCGGCATCTTCCTCATCCAGCGCAATCGCGCCACGGGTCACGGCGCCGAAACCGGCATCGCGCAATGCGCCCTCCAGCCCCGACTTGACGCCGCGGGTCAATTCCACCGCCTCTTGCGCGAGAAAGGACAGATCCTCGACCGGGCTTTGCGGCTGGGCGGGGGTCATCACCACCACCATCCGCTCTGCCCCCAGCACATCGTCCGAGATACGGAACAGGCCGCGCTTCAACTCGTCACCCGGTTGCAGGCGTCCGGCGAACCAGTGGCTGATTTCGTAATTCGCCGCGACATAGAGGACGTTCACATCCACCGGCTGATCCATGTTGTTGCGGGCCAGCACATGCACCTCATCATTGGGCACAAGGCGTGGCACATCATTGCGCGACAGCGGCACCAGCGGCTTGCCCTTTCCGGCGCGGGTCAGCATCTCAACCTCGACATCAAGGCTGCCCTGCCCGACGGCATCACCAAGGCGCAAGAGGTTCATCGCCCGCGCCATGGTGTTCAGCGTGTCGCCCAGAACTTCTGCGAGTCGCGCGGCATCCTTGTCGGCGGTCGAAACCGAAGGCGTTTGCGCCAGATTTTCGGCCAGGCCCGTATCGGGCAGCACCCAGATCGCATCGGGGCGGGGGCTGTCCGCGATGACGGCCAGCCGCAGATCGGCGGGTGCGCCGGCCGCGACAAAGGCAAGGCGCGGGCCGGTGATTTCCTGCAAGACCGTCAGGGCATCGGCCAAGGCATCTGCCGGGGCGCTGCCGGGTTCGGGCAGGGCCACGGTCAGCGTGTAGTCAACCGCCACATCCACCTGCCGCAGATAGGCGCCCGGCGGCAGCGCGGTTTCCGAGCTGCCGGTGGCGGAAAACGTCTCTGCCTCGGTCAGCGTGACCCAACCGAGCCTTTCGTCCAGCGGTGCGGCGGCATTGGGCATGATCGCCAGCTCTGCCCCGGCAGTCAGGCCATGCAGCGTGCCGGCAGGGATGGTGAAACTGGTGCCGTCACTCGTCGCCGGCCATTGCGCCACACGCTCGCCCGGTTCTCCCTGAAACACCACGCGGTCCAGATCGCCCTCAAACAGCGGGGTGGAACGGGCGAGGTTCTTGACGGCATATTTGCGCAGCACCTCTTGGCCGATCTGGCCATAGGTCGCACTCGGATATTCGGCCAGCGTTTCGAACAGGGTGTAGGTGAAGACCCCCTGCGGCACGCGGTTCGGCTTGCCCTTGGGCAGGTTCTTTTCCGGCGTCACCTCATTGGTCTGGGCGGCGAAAAAGGCGGTAAAGCTGCCGCTGGCCTGCCCGGCATCGACCGGCGCCTCGGGCCGGGCGCGGGGGTCGGATTGCGGCAGGGCGCGGGTGGCCTGAGCCAGATCCTCGGGGTTCAGACCCAGTGCCTCGGGCGGAAGCTGACGGGTGCGCACCTCTTCGTCATCGCTGGGCGCGGCGCGGGTCACGGTGCCGGAATGGCAACTGTCGAACACTGCCCAGACATTCGCCCCTTTCATGCGGATCGCGTCGATCATCTGGCCGATTTCGTCATCGACAAGCGCATTCTCGACTGTGCCGACCGAGTCATTCCAAGGGCCGATATCGACTGGCAGGAACAACTCGTCCAACCCATCGAGTTCGGTAGCCGGATCCAGCGCCGGCGCTTGAGAGCCATGGCCCGAGAAATGCAGATAGACGAAATCGCCCGGCTGCGCCTTGTCGGCCAGATCGGCAAAGGCCGCGCGGATCGCGGCGAGGGTCGGCGCCTGATGGCCGGGCAGGCCATCGGCCAGCACCGTCACATTTTCCGGCGCAAAGGGCACGGGGGCAGCGGTGGTCAGATAGGTTTCCACCAGTCTGACATCATTCGCGGGGCCTTTAAGCCAGAAATCCTCCTTGAGGTTCGGATACTGGTTCGCGCCGATCAACAGCGCGCGGTTTTCGGCCAGCGCGGGGGCGGCCAACAGACACAGGGCGGTGGAGAGCAACAGGCTGCGCATGGCGGTCAATTCGTCATCAGGGCGTATGAGACGCCGTTGGGCCCGCGATTTTCCACGCGGATCAGAAAGGGTTCGGTGCGGTCAGGGCGCCAGCCGCAATAGGCGATATGGCTGCGATCAGTATCGGAACAGACCAGCCGGCCCTGGGCATCGGTCACGGTCAGGTTCAGGTCGGCGGCGCCCTTGGCCTCGACATAGATCTCGGCATATTCGCCGCCGATGAATTCGACTTTGGGGTAAGTATCGGTGCGCCCGTTGCCCAGCTTGCCGATGTTATAGACCGGGCCGGTGGCCACGCCTTTGGTATTTTCGGCGCGGATATCCTCGATCAGGCCGATCAGGGTGTCATCGCCTGCTGCCAGCGGCTCGGCCGCGGCCAGCATGTCCTGCCAGTTCAGCGGCGCCTGATCTTGGGCACTCTCGCCGCCCTCGGCGCGGCGGTCAGTCTCGGCCGGGTTCAGCGTCTTGCGCAGTTTCGCCGCAGACAGGATCAGCAGCGGATCGCGCATCTCGACCCCGGTTTCAAACAGCCGGGCAGAGAGTTCAGCGGTTTTGACCGGGCTGAGCGGCTCGGCCAGCGCAGGGGTGGCCAGCAGGGCCAGACCCAGACCAAGGGAGAGGCGAAGGCGCATGACATATCCTCATCTCAAAAGGGATTGACCCCAGAGTGCCCTGTGGGTTTTCGCCTGTAAACATTTGATTTTTTCATGACGGGCTTTGTCATGTGTGCCCGGAGGCGGGGGCTGCTACTGTCACGGCAACAGACTTTCGGAGGTATCCATGAAAGCCGCCCTGAACATCGAATCCCGCTCTTATATCCGGCCTGCCCGGTTCCGCGCGCATCGCTATTTTATGGAGTTGCTCGCGGCCCTCGACGTGTTGACCTCGGTCGCGGCGCTGTCCCCCGCGAAGGCGGCCGAGGTCGCACCCGGGGTGATGGAGGCCGCGATGGACAAGGTGCTGGTGGTGCGCAGCGCCGATAATGCCGACAGGTTTCTGGGGTCTGCCTATCTTTGGGGCGAAAGCGCCGAGGTGGCGGTGACGGCGGCGCATGTGGTCGGCAAGGCCAGCGAGGTGCGGATCGTGGACCGGCAGGGACGCGAAGAGGTCGGCACGGTGATCGCCCGCGATGAGGTGCGCGACGTGGCGCTGATCGCGCTGGGCCCGGTGTTTCAGGGGCGTGCGGGGCTGATCCCCGGGCCGGCGGCGGCGTTGGGCCAGCCGGTATGGGCGCTGGGGGCGCCCTTGGGTATCGACTTTACCCTGACGCAGGGGCTCGTCTCAGCCTCGGCCCGGCAGGTGTCTGCGGCGGGGGCCGACCTCATGCCTCCACACGACGCGGCGGTGGGCCCCGGGGCGTGCCGCGGGGCGCTGGGCGGGGGCCGGGGGGTGCGGGGGTGCCGATCCTGATGCTGCAACATGACGCGGCGGTGAATCCCGGGTCGTCCGGCGGGCCGCTGGTCGATGCCGAGGGGCGTCTGGTCGGGATGAATGTGATGATCGCCGATGGCAGCCGGATGTTCGTGGGCATCGCCTATGCGATCTCGGGTGAAGATCTGGCGCGGATCGTACCGCTGCTGATTGCCGAGGAACTTATGCCCTTCCCCAAGATGGAATTCCGCATGCGCCCCGTTGACCGGATGATCGCGGCGGCGCTGGGGGTTTCGGCGGGCGGCATCCTGATCGAGGATGTGACCGTTGGTGGCATGGCCGAACGCGCAGGCCTGAAGCCAGGCGATGTGGTGCTGGCGGTGGATGGTGTGGTGATCGAAGAGCCGGGTGAGTTCGCCTTTCTGATCGAGGCGGCGCAGGCGCGGGGCGAGGCCGATCTGGCGATCCTGCGGCAGGGGCAGGCGGTGCTGGTGACCGTGGGTTTTGGCGCCCATGCCGAGACCGGCCTGCTGGAGCGCAATGCCCCCGGCTCGGTCGCGGCGCGCAAGGCCAGCTACCGGATCGAGAGCCTTGGCCTTGAACTGGGCACGGCGGGCCGGATCGACCGGCTGTACGAGAACTCGCCCGCGCTCTGGGCCGGGCTGGTTGAGGGGGATCGCATCCTGAGTGGGAAAGGCGTGGGATATGACACCCCGGCGCTGCGGGCGCTGGAACTGACCGAGCCGGCGATTGTTCTGGTTCAGGGGCGCAATGGCCGCACCCGCCATGTGGTGATCGACCCGTGGAATACAGCGGCCGGTCTGCGCCCGGTGGGGGATGCGAATGTGCTTGACCCCGCTGTGGTGGTGTTCTGATCTGAGGGCATGCAGATGGACCGTATCCTGATCATCGAAGACGACCCCGAGACGGCTGAGGCCGTGGCGGGTGTGGTGCGCGATCTGGGGCTGGAGCCAGTGACCGAAGTCACCTTGGCCGCAGGGGTGGCCGCAGCGGGCGCAGGCGATTTCCGGGTGATCGTGCTGGACCGGATGCTGCCGGGCG
Organism: uncultured Tabrizicola sp.; assembly: GCA_937858255.1. GTDB lineage: Bacteria > Pseudomonadota > Alphaproteobacteria > Rhodobacterales > Rhodobacteraceae > Pseudotabrizicola. The sequence continues at coordinate 1,052 of CALLZQ010000552.1, read as the reverse complement.
GTGACGGGGTGGACGCGATGGCGCGGATCAGGGCAGGCGGCAGCCGGGCACTGATCCTGGTGCTGTCGGCGCTGGGGCGGGCAGCGAACCGGGTTGAAGGTCTGGAAAAGGGCGCTGATGACTATCTGCCCAAGCCCTTTGAGCCCGATGAGTTGCGTGCCCGTCTGCGCGCCCTGTTGCGGCGGGGCAGCATTGAGGTCTTGGACAATGACCTGATGGCCTTTGGCGATCTGGAGATCCGGCTTAAGGCCCGCACCGTCTATGTCCGCCGCGCCCATGTCGCGGTCAGCCCCAAGGAATTTGAGCTGATCACCTTTTTCGCCCGCAATGCCGGGCAGGTAGTGACGCGCACCCAGCTTTTGGAACAGGTGTGGAAGCTGCATTTCGACCCGGGCACCAATGTGGTCGATGTCCATGTCGGTCGCCTGCGCCGCAAGCTGGAGGCGGCGGGCTGCGCCGCGATCCAGACCGCGCGGGGCGAGGGCTATGTTTTCGACCCGCTGGTCGGGCAGGGCGGCACCGCGCGCGGGGCCGAGGTGGCCGGGTGACGCCCTTCCCCTCGGCGACCTTCCGGCTGGCGGCGGCGGTGGCGCTAACCGTTACGCTGTTGTCGCTGGGTGGGATGACCCTGCAATATCAACTGGTCAAATCGCGGCTGATGGATGAGGCGGCGCGCCTGCTGGCGGCGGATCTCGACGGCTTTGCCACGCTCTATGAACAGCGGCGGATCATCGCGCTGCGGCAGGCAATCGAATACCGCGCCTCCGCCGGGGCGGCGGCGACGGGTGAAATGCTGATGCTGATGAATCGTGATGGCGCGGTTCTGGCGGGCACGCATGAGGTCTGGCCCGACGGGCTTGCCCCGCTGGCGGCGCCTGAGGCCGATTTCGCCGCCAAGGGGGCCGAGGTGTTTGCCGCAGCCGGGCGGCAATGGTTGGGTGTCGCGCGGACCCTGCCCGGGGGCTTTCCACTGCTGGCGGCGCGCGCCCTCGGGACGGTCGAGGGGACCTCGACGGCGCTGCGTCAGGGCACTGTGGCGGCCGCCCCGCGGA
>CALLZQ010000551.1 GCA_937858255.1 uncultured Tabrizicola sp. | reverse complement strand
ACCGGCGGTTTCGCCGAGATCAACGCATCGGGCGTGACGGTTCTGGCCGAGCGTGCGGTTCCGATCGAGGAATCCTCGGGTTCGATGATGGATGCCATTCTCGCCGAAGCTCGGGAACTGGCCTCGGTCGCGCTGCCCGAAGACAAGGATATGGCCGAAAAGATGGTGGCCGATATCCTCGCCCTCAGGGAACAGGCCGGCCACTAAGAGGCGGCAGACCAAAGACAGAGGCCCCCGATCCGGGGGCCTTTGCTTTTTTTGTTGTATTCCCACGCTTTTCTCTGCCAAATCTCTTCAAGGGATGGAGTTCATGCGCAAATTTTCGACCGGAAGCATCGGCATCCAGCAGGGGTCGCGTGTGCTGTTCTCGGATTTTGTCAATGGGGGCGTGATGTGGACCGGCGAGGGCGACCGGGAAAGCCGTCATATTGTCAGCTTCAAAGAAGCGTTTCGTGAGCCGCCGGTGATCCATGCGTCGATCACGATGTGGGATACGGATAACCAGACCAATGCGCGGGCCGACCTGAGCGCCGAGAACATCACTGCCGAGGGCTTTCATCTGGTTTTCAAAACATGGTCGGATACCCGGATTGCCCGGGTGCGCGCCGATTGGATGGCCATTGGTCCTGTCCGGGATGATGATGATTGGGATGTGGATTAACCCCTGCCGGACGGCGTTCTTGATTTTTTCAGTATTTCGGCCTAGATTTGCATCTTACCAACGGTGCCCCGGCACGGTTCCCTTGGCGCGAATGCAAAAGGATGGCACGATTACGACGATGCCGCCCTTATCCTGATCCATGATGGAGCCGAAACGTGAAATCCATTTCAGCGGCGCGGAACGCTCGGGGTCTTACAGGCCAGGTGACCTTTGTTTATCCCGACGGTGGCTTTCTTTTGTGGTTCGATACACAGGGTAAGGCCGTGCGCGTCGCGGCACATTATGTTCCTGCCGGGATACAGGTTGAGGCAGGGGACGAAATTCCCTGTGCGCTTGAGGACGGGGAATTGATCTGCCATCTGGATGGTTTGGCCGGTGCGGGTGGCGCGCGTATCGAGTTGCCGGGGCAACCGGTGCCAAAGCAGGGCATGGCCTACTGATCTGCCGCCTGCTGACCTGTCGGGTGGCGGATAAAGGTTTCAGAAAATGGGTTTACGATTGCTGTAGGCAATGCCTATCCTGACCCTTGTTGCCGCTTGGGGTTGAGGATGCTGATCACGCACAGGCCATCCGTTGTATTGACGCCGCAGGGTGCGGGCGCTTTTTTTCGACGGTTTTTGCCTGGCGATCTGATTTTTTGCATGGCAGATGGCGCCAAGGGTGGCAGCGCGATTCAAGCCTATCAGTCAAAATATGGCTATGTGCCGAAGGCTGCCGACACCACCCATGTCGCCATCTATTGCGGGAACGGAAAGGTGGTTCATGCCGTGCGCCCTCAGGTGCGGGTCGAGCCGGTTTTTCCCTATTTCATGAAGCGGGAAGTCTGCGCCGGTCGGTGGCTGCCGCTTGACACCAGCCCGAAACGACGCGAGGCGCTGGGACAGAAAATCCGTGATCACGCCATTGGTTTTAGCGGGCAGCGATATGAGACGCTGCGCCTGTTCCGTCAGGTTATCGACAGCAAATACGGCGGTACGCCGCTGGTCTGTTCGACCTTGGTTGACCTCGCCTATGACGCGGTGCTGGGCGAGGATTCGCCCGTTCACGCCGGACCGGGACCAACTGCCCCCTTCATCACCCCGGCGCATCTCTTTTCACGCATCGGCTTTCGCTGAGGTTCAGCCGCGCTGATACATGCCTTCATAGATCGGGACGAGGGTCTCGGTCTCAAACAGGCT
>CALLZQ010000550.1 GCA_937858255.1 uncultured Tabrizicola sp. | reverse complement strand
GGGGAATGGCGCGGTCCTCGATGCAGCGGATGTATTGGCGGGGCAGCGACTGGCTGCGCGCGGTCAGGCGCAACGGCGTTTCCTGCGGCAGGATCGGCTGCGGGCAAAGGCACAGCGCCGCCAGTGCCCGCGCCTCGGCATCGCAATCGTGGTAAAACAGGTCATCGGCCATCGCGGGATCAAAGCTGAAGCTGACCCGCCCGGCATCCACGCGGATCGCGGGGGCAAGGGGCTGGCGCGGCCCGGCCCGGCGCATATCGGCCAGCGACAGGCCATCCACCGGCGCATAGGCGCAGAGATAGACCAGCGCGCGAATGCGGGCAGGGTCACGCTCGGCGGCGGCGGTGATCGGATAGCCCGCCATCGAATGACCGACGACGATGGTCGGCCCCGCCAGCGCCGACAGGATCGCCTCGGCGTAACTGTCCAGCGTCACCGCCTCGGCAGGGGTGCGGTCGCGTCCATGGCCCGGCAGGTCAATCGCCCGCGCCTGATGCCCCAGCGCTGCCAGCGCCGGAATGACCCGGTGCCAGCACCATGCCCCGTGGCACGAGCCATGGATCAGCAAAAATTCAGCCATGCCCGATCTCGCCCAGAAACCCTGTGATCGCCGCCAGATACTCTGCCGGGCGCTCGGCCATCGGGATATGCCCCGCCCCCCGGATCAGCGCAAAGCGGCTGCCGGGGATCAGATCGGCAGTCTCGCGCACAAGATCGGGCGGGGTCGATCCGTCATTGGCCCCGGCAATCGCCAGCACCGGCAGGCGCAGCGCCGCCGTGGGCGTGTAGAAATCGGTGCCCGCAATTGCGGCAGCGGCGCCCATCCAGCCCGCAGGCGCGGTGGCGCGGAAGATGGCGTTAAAGGGTGCGGCCTGAGGCATCTCGCGCCACTTGCGGCCAAACCAGCGCTCCATGGTGGCATCTTCAATCGCTGCCAGCCCGCCGGCGCGCACCGCCTCGATCCGCTCCTGCCACTGGCTCGCAATGCCGATCCGCGCGGCGGTGTTCGACAGCACCATCCCCCCCACCAGATCCAGCCGCTTGGGCCCCCGCCCCTGCGCGACCAGCCCGCCAATCGACAGGCCCACCACCACGGCATCCCGCAGGCCCGCCCGCTCGATCATCCGCTCGGCATCATGGATCAGCGCACCCATGGTATAGGGGCCCTCGGGCACATCCGAGAGGCCATGCCCCCGCATGTCCAGCCGCAACACCCGGTGGCCGGGCAACCCCGCCACCACCGAATCCCAGATCCGCAAACTGGTGCCAAGGGCATGCAGCAGCACCACCCCCGGCCCCCCCTCGGGGCCAGAGATCTCGGCATTCAGGCGCAGGTCAGGCAGATAGGTCAGCGGCATGGGGCCTCAAATCTCTGTCGCAAGGACATCGCGGAACAGCGCCGGATCGACATTGCCGCCGCTGGCGGTGACGATCACCGTGCCGGAGGTATCGCGGAACAGCGCGGCGGCAAGGGCCGCAGCACCCCCCGGCTCGACCACGATCCGCAGATGGGTAAACGCGAGGGCCATCGCCTGCCGCACCTCGGCATCGCTGACGGCCAGACCCGGTCCGGCATAGTGGCGCAGGATCGGAAAGGTCAACTCGCCCGGCTCGGGCGTCAGGATCGCATCGCAGATCGAGCCTGCGGCCTGCGCATTTTTCAGCCGTGTGCCGGCGGCCAGCGAGCGGGCCATGTCGTCAAACCCCTCTGGCTCGGCGCTGCGCGGGCGCAGGCCGGGGGCGCGGGCGGCCAGCGCGGTGGCGATCCCCGCCGACAGCCCGCCCCCACC
>CALLZQ010000549.1 GCA_937858255.1 uncultured Tabrizicola sp. | reverse complement strand
CGGCCTGCCCCCCCGCCCCGCTGACCCGGGCGGGGGTCGGGGCCTTCCCTGGGGGGCGGGCCGGATGGGTCCCCCCCTGCCGCGGCCCCCGCCGCTGATGGCGCTGGCCGGTCTGGGGCTGGGGCTGTCGGCGCTGGCCCTGCTGGCCTGGGGGCTAATGCAGCGGATGGTCCTGCTGTCCCCCGGTTTTCCCGCGCTCTTGCTGATCGCCGGGTTCTTTGCCGCGCTGGTCGCCTCGGCCCTGCTCACCCGCCATCAGGCAGCGCAAATCCGCCGCCGGTTCGAACAACATCTGGCGCCAGAGATCGTCGCACGGATCGTCCGCGACCCGCATCTCTTGCGCCAGAAAGGCGAGCGGCGGGTCATCACCGCGCTTTTCACCGATCTTGAGGGGTTTTCCGCCCTGACGCGCCGGGTCGGCCCCGAGCGGCTGATCGAAATCCTCGACCAGTATTTCGAGGGGGTGACGGGGATCATCCTCGCCCATGGCGGGATGGTGGACAAGATTGTCGGCGATGCCGTGCATGCCCTGTTCAATGCCCCGCTCGACCAGCCCGATCATCCCGAGGCAGCATTGCGCTGCGCCCTGGCCATCATCGACTGGACCGAGGCGCAGTGCCAAAGGCCGGAAATGGCGGCTGCCGGCCTTGGACGTACCCGCATCGGCATCGAGACCGGACCGGCGATTGTCGGCGATGTCGGGCGGGGCGCTAAGCTGGACTATACCGCCCATGGTGAGGTGATCAACGCGGCAGCCCGGCTTGAGGCGATGAACAAATCGCTGGGCACCTCGATCTGTGCCGGCCCCGGCTTGGCCGCCGCCTGCCCGCCCGGGGCGCTGCGCCCCTTGACCCGCGTCGACCTGCGCGGCATCGGCACGGGGATCGAGGTCTTCGTGCCCGCGACCCTGCCCAACCTCTGACCCCGAACCCCATCAGCGGGGGCGGCACATGGATCTGGCGAACGCCCGGCACGAAGCGCCTGCGGTCAATGGCCCATGTGTCGGTGGGCCGGCGCAACTCGGCCTGACCGAGGCGCGGGCCGCGCAGCAGAATTGCCATTCTGTCCTTCTGCCCAGCCCCCATCCCCGGAACCTGGGCCGTATGCGGTTCTTGCTATCGTACCACCAGAACCGAAACCGGCGAGCGCCTGACCACCCGGTCCGCCTGACTGCCCACCAGAAACTCGCGCACGCGGTCGGGTGCGTGACTGGCCATCACCACCAGATCCACCCCCAGATCCTCGATGGCGGCCACAATTTCGGCGTGAACGGTGCCGTGGCGGACATGCTCATGCACCTCTGCGGGCCAGTCGAGCGGTTCTTGGCGCAGCGCTTTCAGCTTGACCAGCGCGTCGCGCAGCGCCTGCTGCACAAAGCCTTCGCCCAGGTCCTGAACCACCAGCACCGAGCCCACCTCGGGCACGACCGATAGCAGATGCAACGCCCCGCCGCCTTCGCGCGCCAGATGCGCCGCCATGGGCAAAGCCTTGCGCCAGGATGCCTCGTGCCCCGGATCGACAGTCAACAGAACCTTGCGGAACATGGCCGGCCCTCCTCTCTCAGGCGCCGCGCGGCTGACGACGACGCTGAAGCGCCACCACCGTCGCCAGCAACAACAGGGCTGGAATGAACATCCAGTATTTCGATGGCGCATCCACCGGGCGCAGCACCCGCAGGATTTCCTGATCCCAGTCCAGCCCGGCCTTTTGCGCCGCCGAGTCATAGGCTGCGTCGTCGATGATCGTCCGTTCACCCTCTTGGCGCAGGGTCAGGCCGGCCGCGGCCAGCTTGTCCTCGCCCGTCGCGCCCTCAGGCATGTCAAGCAGCGCCACGAATTCGATCGGATCGCCCAGATTATTGAGCCCCTTGACCCTGAGCCGCAACGCATCACCCGCAGGGGTAGCCTCGGCGGCGGCGGCAATCTCTGAGGGGGGCGCCTCTTGATAGGGCGGGAACACCATGTCCATCCAGAACCCCGGGCGGAACAGCGTAAACGCGATCAGCAGCAATTCAGTATTGAAGATAAACAGGAAAGGCAGCGCCGCCGTCCGCAGGCTGTAAAAGAAGGCGACCACCCCGGTACGGATCGGATCGCCCCCGGAAACGGCGGCCGCGGCAAAACTGGCCAGCCCGACCGGGGGCGTCACATCCGCCATGATCCCGAAGTAGAACACGAAGAGATGCACCGCAATCAGCGGCACGATCAGGCCATTCTGCTGGCCCAGCGTCACGATCACCGGCGCCAGCAAGGCCGAGACCACGATATAATTCGCCGCGGTCGGCAGGCCCATCCCCAGGATCAGCGACAGGATGGCCGTCAGCACAAGGATGGCCAGGATATTGCCGCCCGACAGCACCTCGACCACATCAGCGAAGGCCGAGCCGACACCCGTCTGGCTGACCGCGCCGACGATGATCCCCGCCGTCGCCGTGGCAATGCCGATGCCGATCATGCTGCGGGCGCCGATCACCAGACCGTCCCGCAGGTCGATCACCCCGGCCCTCATCTCGACCGCGACCTCACCGCCAGTGCCGCGCAACATGGCAAGGATGGCGCGTTGGGTGACAAGGATAAAGACCATGAAGGCCGTGGCCCAAAAGGCCGAGAGGCCGGACGACAGGCGGTCCACCATCAGGGCCCAGACCAGCACGACCACTGGCAGGAGTTAGTGCAGACCGGCCCGCAGCGTCGGCCCCGGCAAGGGCAGTTGCGTGACTGGCGCATTCGGGTCATCCAGATGCAGCGGTGCCTCTTTGGCGGCAATGCGCAACAGGCCGACATAGACCGCGATCAACAGCGCAAAGACGATATAGCCCCCCGTTACCGGGAAAGCCGGGCGGATCCAGCCCATGCCGTAATAGACCGCCAGCGACAGCGCACAGATCGCGGCGATGGTAAAGGCGATGCCGATCAGCCGCTGGACGATGGGCTTTGGCGCATAGGCGCGCGGCAGCCCCTTCATCCCCGCCTTCATCGCCTCAAGATGCACGATATAGACCAGCGCGATATAGCTGATCACCGCCGGCAGGAAGGCATGGCGCACCACGTCGAAATAGGGAATGCCGACATATTCGACCATCAGAAAGGCCGCAGCCCCCATCACCGGCGGCATGATCTTACCATTGACCGAGCTTGCCACCTCGACCGCGCCCGCCTTTTCCGACGAGAAACCCACCTTTTTCATCAGCGGAATGGTGAAAGTCCCCGTCGTCACCACATTGGCGATGGATGATCCCGAGATCAGCCCGGTCATCGCCGAAGAGACCACCGCCGCCTTGGCAGACCCGCCCCGCATATGGCCCATCAGGCTGAAGGCGACCAGGATGAAGTAATTCCCCGCCCCGGCCTTGTCCAAGAGCGAGCTGAACAGCACGAAGAGGAAAACGAAAGAGGTCGAAACCCCCAGCGCGATGCCGAACACCCCCTCGGTCGTGATCCATTGGTGGTTCACGATCTCGGACAGGTTGTTGCCCTTATGCGCGATGATCCCGGGCATATAGGGGCCAAGGATGGTGTAGACCAGAAAGACCGAAGCGACGATCATCAGCGCCGGGCCAAGCGCGCGGCGGGTGGCTTCCAGCAGCACCAGAATGCCGATCACCGAAACGATGAAATCCTGCAACACTGGCGCCCCGACCCGGCCAGAAATATCTTCATAAAAAACAAATAGGTACAGCGAGGTCGCCGCGCCGATCCCGGCCAGGACCCATTCCCAGACCGGCACCCTGCCCTTTGGCGACCCCAGCAGCACTGCCGCCGCCAACGCCAGACCGACCACCGCGACCCACCAGATTGTCGTGCCCTCTTTGGCCGAGACCATGAGCAGCAAAGACAGGATCAGCAGCACCCCAAGCCCCAGCGCAAGCTGCACGGGCGAGCGGGTGGCCTGAAAGGCCGCAATGGCAAGGAAGATCGCAAAGGCCAGATGGATGGCCCGGGCTTCGGTGTCATTGAAGACGCCAAAGCCCAGCATGAAAGGGATGGGCGAGGCGATCCAGAGCTGGAACAGCGACCAGCACAGCGCCGCAATCATCAGGAAAACACCGACCGGGCCATGGGTGCCACGCGCGCCGGTGTCCGAGGCCGCCACCAGCGCATCCAGTTCGCTCTGGCTCAACCCGGTTTCCGCCCCCGGTCCGCCAGCCGTTGCTGCCGCCCCCTTGGCCATTACATGCTCTGTCATGGCATGTCCCCTTATGGGCCTGTCGCCAGACCGCC
>CALLZQ010000548.1 GCA_937858255.1 uncultured Tabrizicola sp. | reverse complement strand
CGGTCGCTGTCGGCATTGAGCTTGTTGTAGAACACCACGGCCGGGATGGCGGCGACCAGACCGATGCCTGTCGCCAACAGCGCCTCGGCGATGCCCGGCGCCACGACGGCGAGGTTGGTGTTCTGGCTGATGGCGATCTGCTCAAAGCTGTGCTTGATGCCCCAGATCGTGCCGAAGAGGCCGATGAAGGGCGCGGTCGAACCGGTGGTGGCCAGAAACGACAGCCCGTTGGTCAGCCGCTCGGACTCGCGGGCGATGGCGACATTCATCGCCCGGTCGATCCGCGCCTGCGCGCCGGCGATCAGCGCGCCATCCTGCCGGTGGCTGCGCCGCCACTCCAGCATCCCGGCGGCAAAGACCTTTTCGCTGGCGCCCTCGGGCTGCGGACCGATTTTTTCAAACAATTCGTCCAGTGGCTCGCCCGACCAGAAGGCGCGGTCGAACACATCGGATTCGCGTTTCGCGACCCGGTACTGAATGAACTTGCGCAGGATGATCGACCAAGACCAGAAGGACATGGCCATCAAAAGGACCATGACGATTTTCACGGTCAGCGTCGCGCGCGCGAAAAGGGCGAGCATGGAGAAATCAATCTCCTGCGCCATCGCAAGGGTTTCCGTTTCCATTACGCCTGCTCTTGTTATGGGGCGATTGTTCGCCGCCTGTTAACAGCGATTCTATCTGGAAATAAGGGCCGATGCCAACACATCTGCGTGGCTGGGCGGGCTATCGCTGAAACAATTCGTCAGATGGTAACGAAGCAGGGCATTTTGCGCAGCTTTTCGCCGGTCAGCCGCGACGCAGGCGGATCACGACATCAACGCGCGAGATCTCGGTGCCCTCGGGTGCCGTGGGCAGCCCGGTGATCTGCAACTGATCCTTGGGCGCATCGGTCAGTTCCGCCGTATCTTCCCAGAAGAAATGCGGGTGATCATCCATGCGGGTGTCAAAATAGCTTTTAGAGCCGTCGACCACGACCTCATTCATCAACCCGGCATCACAAAAGGCGCGCAGCGTGTTGTAGACCGTCGCCAGACTGACCCGCTCACCGGCACCAAGGGTCAGGGCATAGAGGCTCTCGGCGGTGGCATGGCGGGGTTTCCCCCCCGCAACCCACCCGGCCGCCCAAGCCAGGCGCGCCCCCGGCGG
>CALLZQ010000547.1 GCA_937858255.1 uncultured Tabrizicola sp. | reverse complement strand
CTTTGGCCGTGGCGGCGGGCGCCTAAAACACCGCGCCCCCCTTGCGGCCGATAAATTGTTGCAGGCGCCGGCGGCCCTTTCCGCCCACCTCCTCGCCCGCCTCTTCATCGACAAAGGCCTCGACCGAGGGGCGCATCACATCGGCGCCCTTGACCAGTTTGCCAACAGCGGTCGTGCCCCACATCAGGCCGCCCTGTTCGGTGAAATCCATCTCGGTATCGGGGGCATTGTAGAACCGATCCGCGCGCAGGTGGAATTCGGGCCGCAGCGCCTGAACCGCCGCCTGCCGCATCACACGCGCCTCATCCGAGGACGATGCCGCATCCTGCCGGAAGCGGAACCCTTCCAGACGGCCGACGAACTCGCCCTCAACCGTCACTTCGCCCTTGTCATTCACCTCGGCCACGAGGGTCTCCTTCTGTTTCAACCGGCGAAGCAGCACACTGGTCCGCCGGTCAACAAATCTCTGTGTCAGCCGGTCATGCAACGCATCCGACAGGCGGTCTTCTACAGCGCGCGTCTCGCCGCGCCAATGGGTTTCGTCATCGACCCAGCCCTTGCGCTGCGCGACATAGGTCCAAGTGCGGATATAGGTCAGCCGCTTGGAAATTGCATCGATATCGCCATCGGTCCGGTCGATCCGCTTGATGGCCTTTGCCAGCCAGTCGCTGGGCACCCGCCCGCCGCCCAAGCCGCGCCCGACCAGAAACTCATAGATCCGCGAGATCAGCGTAACATGTTCCGTGGTGGAAATCCCGCGAAAGTCAGGAATCCGGCAGACATCCCACAGCAATTGCACCCGTTTCGGGCCGGTCAGACGCTCAACCACCTCGGGCAGTTGCACCATGGCCTTCAGCGCGACCACATCATCGGCATCGCGGGCGCGCGACAGCCATTCGTTATCGGTCGGCGCCTCAAGGCTGCGGATCAACCGCTCGGCACTGCCGAAATCGAGGTCAGCATTGCGCCACATCAGCTTGCGCACCGGGGCAAAGCGGTGCTCTTCAATCGCCGTCACCGTCTCTTCGTCAAAGGGCCGCGCCTCGCCCGTGACGCCAAAGGTGCCGTTTTCGGTATGCCGCCCCGCCCGCCCGGCAATCTGCGCCAGTTCCTGCGGATAAAGCTGGCGCATGCGACGCCCATCGAATTTGGCAGCAGCGGAAAAGGCGACATGCTTGATGTCAAGGTTCAGCCCCATGCCGATGGCATCGGTCGCCACCAGATAATCGACATCGCCATTCTGATAGAGGTCGACCTGCGCATTGCGGGTGCGTGGTGACAGCGCCCCCATCACCACCGCGCAGCCCCCCTTTTGCCGGCGGATCAGCTCCGCAATGGCATAGACATTCTCGACCGAGAACCCGACGATGGCGCTGCGCGCAGGCATCCGGCTGATCTTTTTCGAGCCGGTATAGCTCAGTTCACTGAACCGCTCACGTTTCAGAAAGGTGACACCCGGCACCAGATGGGCGATCACCTGCCGCATCGTCTCGGCGCCCATGAACAACGTCTCATGCAGGCCACGCGCCCGCAGCAGGCGGTCGGTAAAGATGTGGCCCCGTTCAGGGTCAGCACACATCTGAATCTCATCCACGCCCACAAAATCGGCGCCGATTTCCAGGGGCATCGCCTCGACCGTACAGACCCAATACTGGGCGCGGTCGGGCACGATCCGCTCTTCGCCCGTGACCAGCGCCACGACCGAGGGGCCGCGCTGCACCACGATGCGGTCATAAACCTCTCGCGCCAAAAGGCGCAGCGGCAGGCCGATGACCCCGGTCCGGTGGGCCAGCATCCGCTCGATGGCGTAATGCGTCTTGCCCGTGTTCGTCGGTCCGAGGACCGCCGTCACCCGCATATTCTCGCCCATCAGCCCGCTGCCCTAAAGGTCGGTTCCCGCGACCTTTGCCTCCAGCCGCTTTACCGCCTCTGATACGCCCTGCAAATGCGGATGTATAGCCAAGGCGGCGCGGTAGACCTCCAGCGCGCGTTCAGTCTTGCCCAGCTCCTCGAGAATCGCGCCAAGCCCGGCCATCGCCCCGAAATGGCGCGGGTTCAGCGTCAGTGTCTGGGCAATATCGGCAATCGACGGGCCGAACTTGCCGACATTGTAATAGGCGGTTGCCCGCGCATTCCACCCCTCGGCAAAGGCAGGGTCATGGTCGATCAGCGCAGTCAGATGCTCGATCGCCTCTTCGTTCCGCCCCTCGGCCATCGCGGCGCGGCCCCGCTGCAACAACAAATCCATCGCTGGCGAGCCGCTTTTTGACCATTCGTTCCAGATTTCCCGCTCGATCCGGGTGGCGGCGCGGCCATCTGCCTCTTTCAACCGGGCGAAAAGATCGTCAAGCTGGGCCTCGTCGGCATGTCCCCCCGTCGCCATGACGAAAAGCGCCAGAAGTGCCGCGACGGTAGTGTTGAGAAGACGAGGTAAGGGTTTCATACCTTGCATGTTAGCGCATCGACGGAGGATGACCATATCTTCTCCGTCACGAGTCGGAGATGAAAGGGAAGACATGAGCGACATAGTGAATGAGGCGGTCCGGGTGCTGTCCGCGGAACTCTCGGGCGGGCTCGACGGCACGGCGAAATTCGTGATCGAAGGTGAGGGCGCGATCATGCTCGACGCCGATGGCGTGCGCGCGGGCGATGATGAGGCCGATGTGACGCTGACCGCCAGTGCCGATGTCTTTCAGCAAATCCTCGAAGGCGATCTGAACCCGGCCTCGGCCTTCATGTCGGGCAAGCTGGCCGTCGATGGCAATATGGGCCTGGCGATGAAGCTGGGATCGGTGCTCGCTTGATTCAGGAACGGTTCCTTTCCGCCCCTTTCTTTGCCGATATCGCCGAAGGGCCTGAGGGGGGCGAGGCTTTCTGGCTTGCCACCTCGGACGGGGTGCGCATCCGGGCGGGCGTCTGGCCATGCCCGGGCGCGAAGGGAACCGTTCTGATCCTGCCCGGCCGCACCGAATGCGTCGAGAAATATGGCCGTGCCGCGGCCGATCTGGCGGCGCGCGGCTATGCCAGTCTGGCGATTGACTGGCGCGGTCAGGGGCTGGCGGACCGCGCCCTGCCCGACCGCATGGCCGGTCATGTCGAGGATTTCGACGAATATCAGCGCGACTATCAGGCGGTGCTGGCCCTAGCGCATGGCCTCGGCCTGCCCGAGCCCTATTACATGATCGCGCATTCGATGGGCGGCTGCATCGGCCTGCGCGCGCTGATCAAGGGCGCCGGGGTTCAGGCTGCGGCCTTTT
>CALLZQ010000546.1 GCA_937858255.1 uncultured Tabrizicola sp. | reverse complement strand
TGGTCCAGGTGTCAAAGCTGGAGCCATCGCGCACGGCCTTGCGAATGCCCAAGGGGATCGAGATCAGATAGGCGATCAGCGTCGACCACAGCCCCAGCGTGATCGAGACCGGCATCTTTTCCAGCACCAGATCGACCACGCTGATCGAGCGGAAATGGCTCTCGCCAAAGTCAAAGACCAGATAGTTGCCCATCATGATCATGAATCGTTCCCAGGCGGGGATTGCCTCTTTCTGGCATTCCGGGGCCTTCGCGCTCGGCTCTCCGGTGAAGCCCGGTTCACAGACAAAACGGGCAAAGCCGAACTGCACCTCGAGTTCCGCAAGGAAATCAGGATCCAGTCCTCGCGCGCCGACATAGCCGCCATCGGCGCCCTGCTGTTGCTCGGCCCCCGCGTCAGAGCCGCCTGCGATCGCCTGAATGGAATCGCCGCCGCCCTCGACCCGGGCGAGCACCTGCTCGATCGGGCCTCCGGGGACAAATTGTGTCAGCGCAAAGTTGATGATCATGATCCCGACCAGCGTCGGGATGATCAACAGCAACCGCCTTAGGATATAGGCGCCCATGTGGCCTGCCTGCCCGTTCTTGTTATTTCAATGCGCCCTTGGCCTTCAGCGCCTCGGCTTTTTCGGCGTTGTACCACCAGAAGTCCAGCTCACCCAAGGCATAGGGCGGCAGGGTCTCGGGGTGTTCGTACATGTCGTAATAGGCGACGGTATGGCTGGCCTTGTACCATTGCGGCACCCAGAAGCGTTCGGCCCGCAGCACCCGGTCCAGCGCCTTGGTCGCCACGGTCAACTCATCCAGCGACTTGGCCGCCATGACCACCTCTACCAGCTTGTCCACCGCCGGGCTTTTCAGACCATAGGTGTTGAAGGCCGAGACATCCGCCGTCTCGCTGCCGTAATATTGCAGCAGTTCCGACCCCGAGATGTAGCCGGACCGCGCAGAATCCGCCACCATGTCAAAGTCATACTGCGGCGGGCGGGTGCGCGCCTCCATCTGGGCGTTGTCCACCCGGGTCATCATGGCATCGATGCCCAGTGCCTTGAGGTTCTCGACATAGGGGTTGATGATCCGGTCAAAGGTGGGGCTGTCGTTCAGGATCTCCAGCCGCAGTGTCTCACCCTTGGCATTGCGACGCAGACCGTCGCTGCCCACCTCCCAGCCGGCCTCATCCAAAAGCGCGCTCGCCTTGCGCAGATTGCCCCGGTCAAGCTGCCGTTCGCCCGAGACCGGCGCCATCACCGCCTCATCCGTCAGGATCGTGGCGGGCAACAGCCCCTCGTCCACCAAGGGTTGCAGCAGCGCGGCCTCTTCCGCTGTCGGGGCGCCCACCGCCTCGAGCCAGGAATTTTCCCAGACGGAATCGATACGGGTATAAAGGCCGCCAAACAGCGTGGCATTCGACCACTCAAAGTTGAACATCAGGCCAATCGCCTCACGCACGCGCGGATCCTGAAACCGCTCGCGCCGCAGGTTAAAGACAAAGGCCTGCCCATTGGCCTTGGCCCCCGAGGGCAGCTCAACCTTCTGGATCGTGCCATCCTCGACCGCCGGGAAGTTGTATTTCTGCGTCCAGGTCAGCGAAGAGGCCTCATTGCGGAAGGTATAGCTGCCGCCCTTGAACGCCTCGAAGGCCGCATCGTAATCGCCGAAATACTCGATACGGATCCGGTCGAAATTGCTGCGCCCCCGGTTGATCGGCAGATCGGCACCCCAGTAATCGGGGTTGCGTTTCCAGACGATCTTCTTGCCCGGATCCACGCTTTCCAGCACATATTCCCCCGACCCGAGGAAGGGCGTCATGCTCGATTCCTCAAGGTCGAGCCCCTGCGCCTCATATTGCGCCTTGGACAGCACCGGCAGCCCGCCCATATCGGCCGGCAGATCGCGATGCGGCACATCCGGCTTGAAGGTGAACTTGATGCGATGCGGGTCCAGCACCTCGACGCTTTCGACCTGCGTCGCCAGCACGGTGCGGAAATCGGTCAGCCCCTTGGACAGAAAGGTTTCATAGCTGAACTTCACATCCTCGGCGGTCAGCGGGCTGCCATCGGCAAAGCGCACCTCGGGCCGCAGGTTGAAGATCACCCAGGAACGGTCCTCGGGATATTCAATGGTGCTGCACAACAGGCAATAGGCAGCACCTATTTCATCCGCCGTGCCGGTCAGGATCGATTCGTAGGGGCCCGAGGACAGCGCCGCCGCCCGCCCCTTGACCGAATAGGGGTTCAGACTGTCGAAACCGCCAAATGACCATTCGCTGATCTCGCCGCCCTTGGGGGCATCGGGATTGACATAGGGCAGATGCGGAAAATCGGCGGGCAGTTGCAACTCGCCAAAGGTCGAGATGCCATGTGCGACGATGACCTTTTCCTCGGCCCTCGCCGGGGACGTCGAAACGCCCGCCACCATCAGCATCATCAGCGCCGTCGCCGCCGTCACTGGCCGACCTGCCCAGCGTTGTGTCATCGATCGCTCCTCAATTGCCGCCGCCGTGTCGCGGCCTTTTGCAGTGCCTGTCATCTAAAGACCTACGGCCTTTCCTGTCGATGGCTCAAGTTGCGATTTCGTGAGGGCGGGCGCAACAAATGAAAAGGCCGCCCATCGGGCGGCCTGATGCTGGGGATTTGAACGCGCGTTACTTTTGCGTGGCCAGATAGGCGATCACGTTGGCGCGGTCTTCGGCCTTGGGCAGGCCCGCGAAAGACATCTTGGTGCCCGGCGCGTAAGCCTTGGGGCTCAGCAAGAAGGCATCGAGGTTCTCGGGCGTCCAGGCCTCGGCCGACATGCCCATCAGAACATCGGAATAGCCAAAGCCGCCAACGCTGGCCTTGGCGCGATCCACCACACCATCCAGATGCGGGCCGGTGCCGTTCGAGCCATCGAGCTTGTGGCAGGCCTTGCACTTGGCAAAGACCTTTTCACCGGCAGCCGCATCGGCCGCCGCATAAAGCGTCGCGAAATCGGGGCCCTCTTCAGCCGGACCAGCCTCGCCACCGGCGCCGGTGTCGATCACATAGGCCTGATGCACTTCACCCTCTTCGCCATGGCCTTCGGCCGAGGTGGTGTAAAGCGCTTCGGCGGCCCAGCCACCCAGCAGATAAACGAGAAGCGAGCCGCAGAGAGCGCCCGTCACCTTGGTCATCGTCATCGTGTCGAACATGTCGCGCCTTCCCTTGGCATACGTCTGGCGTGGCTTCTAACCGCTTCCCCCGGTCGGTTTCAAGGTGTAGGACCGCGACCAATCGCCCTTTTGAGAGGGTTTTTCATGACATGGAGCCAGGGATGACCGGCCGTATCGCATTTCAGGGGGAATTGGGGGCCTATTCGCATCAGGCCTGCGCACAGTCGCGCCCGGGGATGGAGGTGGTTCCCTGCCAGACCTTTGAGGATGTGGTCGAGATGACCCTCTCGGGCGAGGTGGACCTCGGGATGCTCGCGGTCGAGAACTCGACCTATGGCCGGGTGGCCGATGTCCACAGCCTGTTGCCCAAGGCGGGGCTGCATATCGTCGACGAGGCCTTTGTGCGCGGGCATGTCAACCTCTTGGGCGTACCGGGCGCCAGGCTGGCCGATGTGCGCGAGGCGCATGGCCACGTGGTGATCCTGCCGCAATGCGCGGGTTTCCTGAAATCGCACGGCATCAAGGGCCGCGTCAGTTCCGACAATGCCCGCGCCGCGCGCGAGGTGGCCGAGGCGGGCGATCCGTCGCGGGCCGCGCTGGCCAGCGAGCTTGCCGCCTCGATCTACGGGCTGGATGTGCTGGCCCGCCATATCGAGGATCACAAGAACAACACCACCCGCTTTCTGGTCATGTCGCGCACCGCCGATCATTCGCGCCGGGCGGCGCAGATGATGACCACCTTTACCTTCCGCGTGCGCAACATCCCTGCCGCCCTCTACAAGGCGCTCGGTGGCTTTGCGACCAACGGCATCAACATGACCAAGCTGGAAAGCTATATGGTCGGCGGCACCTTTACCGCCACCGAGTTCTATGCCGATATCGAGGGCCATCCCGAGGACGACAATGTCGCCCTCGCGCTGGAGGAACTCGACTACTTCACCACCCATGTGAATATTCTGGGCGTCTACCCCTCGGACCGGATGCGCGGTTAACGCCGCTTGGTCGAGGCGTAGCGCTGCTCGATATCCAGCGCCAGTTGCGCCATCCGCTTGTTGAGGCGCGCCTGAATCTTGCCCCGCGCCAGCTTGGCCGACTGCATCAAAAGCCGCGCGCCGAGTGTCAGCGGCTGGACCGTCACATGACCGACCAGCCGGGTGCGATGGGGGGCAAGGCTGACCATCTCGACGGACATCGTGCCGTCGAGCATCTTGCTGTTGCCGGCAAAGGCCAGACGCGCCTCGGGCTCGACTTCAGTCAGGCGCAAATCCAGTTCCCGTTCCTTGCCACGAAAGCGGAACCGGGCTTTCCAGGACATGCCCGGCCCCGGGGCACGCAGCTTGTCGGTGCGCGTGACCTCTGCCCCCCGGCGCAGCGCCGCTGTCTCCCAGCCGTCGAAATCTGTCAGGGCTGCATGGACAAAGGCCACCGGCGCCTCAATATCGGTCTTGGTCGAGAAATGCATGCGCCTGTCTCCGCTCTTGCCCCAGCCTGACGCTGGCCTTGTGTCTGGCCAGTCTTGTTCACCCTGCCCGCGATCCGTGCGAGTGTGGCAGGCCGCCGTAAGGTGGTCTCAATCCAGTCGGTCCGCAAGCCAGTTCTCGATCAGAAAGCGCGCAATCGCCCCCCGTCGCGACGGTTTGATCGCGGGGTGTGACCCGGCAAACCCCGTCACCATCTCTTCGCGGCTGACCCAGCGCGCATCCTCCAGCTCGGCAGGGTCCAGACGGATCTCTTGGCCCAGCGCCTCGGCATGGCAGCCGATCATCAGGCTGGAGGGGAAGGGCCAGGGCTGACTGGACAGATAGCGCACCGCCCCGATGGGCACCCCCGTCTCTTCGGCCACCTCGCGGCGCACCGCCGCCTCTACCGTCTCGCCCGGCTCCATGAACCCGGCAAGGCAGGAATACATCCCCTCGGGCCAGCCCGGGCTGCGCCCGACCAGCAACGAATTGCCCCGCGTCACCAGCATGATCACCACCGGGTCGGTGCGGGGGAAATGCGGGGTGCCGCAGGCCGGGCAATCACGTTGCCACCCCGCCTTGACCGGCACCGAAGGCTGGCCGCAGGCGGCGCAGAACCCATGCGACTTGTGCCATTGCAGAATGGCCCGGGCCGAACAGGCCAGCTCCGCCTCGCGCGGGGTCAGCCGGGCCATCACCGCCCGCAATTCGGCAAAAACCTCGCCCGCGGGCAGCGCAGGATGCTGCTGCAAACTGGGGTCCAGAAAGACAGAGGTCTCGACCCCCGGCCCCTCGGGTTCCCAGGCCGAGATATCGCTGGCAAAGACCGCCCGGCCTGCATCCAGCCCCAGAAAGACCGTCAGCCCCGCCTGATCCAGCGCCGCATGACCCGCCGGCAACCGCACCAGATCGCCCCCCGGCCCGACCAGAACCTTGCCGCGCCAGAGCGCAAGCCTGTCACCCGAGACCGCAAGACCCGCCAGCGCCGCCGCGTCGTCCCGCAGATGTGCCGCCCGGTCCAGCCCCGCCGCGGCAAAGGTTACTGTCTCTGCATCGCGCATATCCGCGTCCCCTCTGCCACCCGTTCCGAACGGCATCGCACGCTCCGGCGAAAATCGCAATTCGCAGATCGGCGCGAATGGGCGAATTTACAACTTATGGTAGAATATTGATTTTTCAGTTGCGCAAAAGTGGTATTGCGGGCATAGTCGACCCCGGCCCGCCTGCCCCTTGCGCGTCTGGTTCTGGCCGCCTGTCGCTTTCCCAGTTCCCTTGATGCCCCCGCCCCCTGCCTCGCCTCAGCCCCACGTCCCAGCGCGGAGCCCGCATCCCAGTGCAAGGTCATCTGATCCTCCCCCCCAGCCCGACCCGCAACGCGCCGAGCGCAGCGCT
>CALLZQ010000545.1 GCA_937858255.1 uncultured Tabrizicola sp. | reverse complement strand
GCTGGGTGCTGCTCAGCATCGCGCCAGACCTGCGCTTCTATCGCACCAGCCTGCTCGAGGAGATCGGGCAGGACTACGTGCGGACGGCGCGGGCGAAGGGCCTCCCCGAGCGACAGGTGCTCTTCTCGCACGTCCTCCGCAACGGCCTGATCCCGATCCTGACGCGGGTGGGGGTGATCGTGCGGCATCGCCCGCTGGGCTGGACCTCGAACGCCATGGTGACATTCGATCTGCCCGAGGAGCGGATCGTCGCGGCAGGTGAAAGCCTTGCCGCCCATCCTGGGGTCACGCTGTGCTATCTGCGGCGGACCGTGCCCGGACTGTGGCGCTGGGGCCTGTTCTGCATGATCCATGGGCGCAGCCGGGCAGAAACGCTGGCGGTGCTGGAGGGCGCCCTGGCGCTGCCCAAGATCCGGGGCGCCGATCATCAGGTGCTGTTTTCGCTGCGCTGTTTCAAACAGACCGGCGCCGATCTGAAGCCCCGCTCGATGGCCGAGGTGGCAGCATGAGACGCGCGCCCCTTGACCCCGAGGCGCTTGATGTCACAGACCGCGCCATCCTCAACCGTTTGCAAGAGGGCTTTCCCATCTGCCCCGCGCCCTTTGCGACCGCCGGGGCGGCACTGGGGCTGACGGGCGAAGAGGTCATCGCCCGCATCGCCCGGCTGCGCGACATCGGCGCCATCACCCGGTTTGGCCCGTTCATGGATGCCGAGGCCATGGGCGGCGCCTTTTGTCTCTGTGCGATGGAGGTGCCCGAAGACCGCTTTGAAACCGTGGCCGCACAGGTGAATGCCCATCCCGAGATTGCCCATAACTATGCCCGCGACCATCGGTTGAACATGTGGTTCGTCCTTGCCTGTGAAACGCCCGCCGCCATCGCCCGCATCGCCCGCCGGATTGAGGGCGAAACCGGGCTGAACGTGCTGCGCTTTCCGAAAGTGCGCGAGTTTTTCATCGGCTTTCGGGTGGCGCTATGAACGGTCGTCCGGTCCCGCAACTCGACCCGACCGACCGGCGGATCCTGACCGCGATGCAGGCTGGCCTGCCGCTTGTGCCCGAACCCTATGCCGAGGTGGCTGCATGGCTGGGTCTGGCAGAGGCCGAGGTGATCGCACGGGTTTCCGCCTTGCAATCGCGCGGCGTGATCCGGCGCATCGCCCTTGCCCCGAACCATTATGCGCTTGGCATGCTCGCCAATGGCATGAGCGTCTGGGACGTGTCCGACGCCGAGGCCGAGACGCTTGGCGCGGCGGTGGGGGCGCTCGATTTCGTGTCGCATTGCTATCTGCGCCCCCGGGCCCGGCCCGTCTGGCCCTACAACCTGTTTGCCATGATCCACGGCCCCGACCGCGCGACGGTAGAGGCGCATCGCGCCGAAATCGCCGCGCTTCTGGGCCGGGCCTGCGCAGCCAGCGACATTCTTTATTCCACGCGCATTCTGAAAAAGACCGGGCTGCGCCTGAAACAGACCGGAGACTGAGCGATGTTTCGCCTGACCCAATATATGCGCGAACTTGTCGAGCCGACGCCGGTACGGCGGCGCGGCGCGGCTGGGGCGCCCGTGAAACCGGTGGTGATCTGGAACCTGACGCGGCGCTGCAACCTGAAATGCCGGCATTGCTATACCACCAGCGCCGATGTCGAGTTTCCCGGTGAGCTGAGCCATGAACAGGCCATGGCGGTGCTGGCGGATCTGGCAGGCTTTGGCGTGCCGGCGCTGATCCTGTCGGGGGGCGAGCCGCTGTCGCGCTTTGATTTCTTTGATCTGGCCGAGCGGGCGCGGGCGCTGGATTTCCGCCATCTGTCGCTGTCCACCAATGGCACGCGCCTTGCCGGGCATATCGACCGCATCGCCGCGTTGCAGTTCGATTATGTCGGCATTTCGCTGGACGGGATCGGCGGCATGAATGACTGGTTCCGCGGGGTGGACGGCGCCTTTGCCGATGCCTTGGCCGGGGTCCGGGCCTGCAAGGCGCGCGGGGTCAAGGTCGGGCTTCGCTTTACCCTCACGCAGGACAACGCCCATATGCTGCCCGATATGCTGGATCTCTGCGATGCCGAAGGGGTGGACAAATTCTACCTGTCGCATCTGGTCTATGCCGGGCGGGGCGACAAGCATCGGGGCGAGGATGCCGCCCACCTGCATACCCGCGCCGCGATGGATCAGTTGATCGACCGGGCCTGGATCGCCGTGGCCGAAGATCAGCCGCTGGAAATCGTGACCGGCAATAACGATGCCGATGCGGTCTATTTCCTCAACTGGGCGTCGCGGAACTTTGCGGCGGACAAGATCGCCCATCTGCGCGGGCATCTGGAGGCTTGGGGCGGCAATTCCTCGGGGCTGGGGGTGGCGAATATCGACCCGCTGGGCCGGGTGCATCCTGATACCTACTGGTCCGATTACACGGTCGGATCGGTCAAGCAGACCCCGTTTTCACAGCTCTGGACCGGCGAGGATCCGATGCTGGCCACCCTGCGCCAGCGGCCCCGTCCGCTGAAAGGCCGCTGCGGCGCCTGCGCGCACAAGGCGGTCTGTGGCGGCAATACCCGCATCCGGGCGCTTCAGGTCTCGGGCGACCCCTGGGCCGAGGATCCGGCCTGCTATCTGTCCGCGCGCGAAATCGGGCTGGATGACGAAGCCGAGCGCCTGACCGTGACCCCCTTCAAAGGCAAGAGCCATGACCCCGCACATCGTTTCTTTTGACCGTCGCCGCCGTCGTCTGGCCCTCGCCGCGACGGCGATCATGGCGGGAATGCCCGCGATTGCCTTGGCCGCGCCGGACGGCCGGGCGCTTTATCAAACCCATTGCGCCGAATGCCATCTGGAAAACCGGCTGGGGGCGGCCGGGCCGGCGCTGATCCCGGAAACGCTGGGCCGGATGTATGGCCCCAAGCTTGAGGCGGTGATCGCCCAAGGCCGCGCCGCCACCCAGATGCCCCCCTTTGGCGACCGGTTGGGCGCCCAGGAAATCGCCGCCATCGGCGCCTATCTGGCCCAACCCTTGGCCGACACCCCCGTCT
>CALLZQ010000544.1 GCA_937858255.1 uncultured Tabrizicola sp. | reverse complement strand
CTCGACGCGCTGCTGCGTCTTGAGATGCGGGCCGAATTGAAGGGCGTGCTGGCGGAATCCAAGACCACGGCAATCTATGTGACCCATGATCAGGTCGAGGCGATGAGCCTCGCCGACCGGATCAGCGTCATGAACCAGGGCAAGATCGTTCAGGCGGCCTCGCCCATCGAGGTTTACCGCAATCCGGCGGCTGAATTCGTCGCGGGCTTCATCGGCAATCCGCCGATGAATTTCCTGACGGCGGAGCCTCGGGGCGGCGGCAAGTGGCAGGTTGCGGGGCAAATCATCGAAGGGCCAAACGGTGACACCCCGCTGAAACTGGCCGTCCGCCCCGAGGATGTCCGCCCCGGCGACACCGGCCTGCCCGCCACCGTGCGGCTGGTCGAGCCGCTGGGCGCGCATCTCTTGGTCACTTGCAATGTCGGCGGCGCGATGTTCCGCGCCGTTCTCGACAGCGATCTGACACTGAAACCCGGGGACCGGATGACGCTGACCCCGCAACAGGGCCGGCTGCGCTGGTTCGACCCTGCCACAACCCTTGCAGTTGCCTGAGGAGGCTTTCGATGCAGCAGGACTTGATCAATCAGGCCAAAGCCGTGATCCGACAGAATGATTGCGGCAACTATACCGTGCCCACCCATGGGCTTTATCCCTTTCAGTGGAATTGGGACAGTGCGCTGGTGGCCCTTGGCTTCGCCCATTATGACGAGGACAGGGCGCTGACCGAGATCGAAACCCTGTTGGCGCATCAGTGGGACGATGGCATGGTGCCCCATATCATCTTTCACAAACCCGACGACGGCTATTTTCCCGGGCCTGAGGTCTGGGGCACCGGGCGGGCGGTGCCGACCACCGGCATCACCCAGCCGGCCGTTGCGGGTTTCGCCCTGCGTCGCATCCTTGACCGCTCAACCGATCGCGACCGCCATGCCACCCGCGCCCGGGCGGCGTTGCGGAAAATCCATGCCTGGCACGCCTGGTTCTATCGGTGCCGCGACCCGCAAGGCACGGGCCTTGTCGCGCTGATCCACCCTTGGGAGGCAGGGCGTGACAATTCGGTGGATTGGGATGAGGCCTTTACCCGCGTGCCGACCGAAGGGGTCCAGCCCTTCAAGCGCCGCGATACCAGCCATGCCAACCCCGAGCATCGCCCGACCGATGAGCAGTACAGGCGCTACATCTATCTTGTGCAGCTTTTCCGCTCGCTGGGCTGGGATAACAGCAAATTGCACGACGCCTCGCCCTTCCGCGTGGTGGACCCCGGCTTTAACGCCATCCTGATCCGTTCCTGTGCCGATCTGGCGGTCTTGGCCGAGGGGCTGGGAGAGGTCGAGATTGCCGCCCAGTCCAGCGCCTTTGCCGCCAAGGGGCTGGCCGCGCTCGAGTCGCTGTGGAGCCCGGCGCATGATCAGTATCTGTGCCTTGACCGGGTCAGCGGGCAATTGGTGGACAGCCCCTCGGTCGGCGGCCTGATCGCCGCCTTTTGCGCGATCCCCCCGGCCAAGGCTGCGGTCATGGCGCGGCGGATCGAACAGCTTGCCGCCCGGGTGGGCTATCTTCTGCCCAGCCACGACCCGGCAGACCCGCGTTTTGACGCAAAGCGCTATTGGCGCGGGCCGGCTTGGCTGATCGTCAACTATCTGGTCGCCGACGGGCTTTTCGCCGCCGGAGAGACCGCCATTGCCCAGCGGATCACGGCAGACAGCCTGCGCCTGATCGAACGGGGCGGTTTTGCCGAATATTACGACCCGATCACCGGCGAGCCTTGCGGCGGTGGCAGCTTTAGCTGGACAGCCGCCATGGTAATCGAAATGCTGAGTGGCCATCAGATCGCCGCCTAGGGCGGGCGCGGCCCATGGGGCAGGCCCGGCGACGGGCCGCCCTCAGCCAAATGCCCCTTGAATCGCCCTTGCCAAATGGCGCCCTGTATCCTCCGATAGCCCCCCCGGCTGACGGTGGTGCAAGGCCACGAATCCTCGCCCGGTGCCGCAGATGCAAAGGCAGAAAGACAAGGTTATGCCCCGCCCCGCTGACGATCCCCATGGCTTTCTGACCGGGCTGTTCCGACGGGCCGTCGCGACGGCCGATCCGATGCAGGTGGTTGCCCGCCACCTGCCCCCCCGCCCGGTCGGCCGGGTGTTGGTGATTGGTGCCGGCAAGGCCAGTGCCCGGATGGCCGAGGCGGTTGAGGCCGCCTGGGGCCCCTGCGCGGGACTGGTGATTACCCGCTATGGCTATGCCCGCCCGACCAAAGGCATTGAGATTGCCGAGGCGGCGCACCCGGTTCCTGATGCCGCGGGAGAGGCCGCGACGCGGCGCCTGCTCGAATTGGTCGCGGGGCTTGGGCCTGACGATCTGGTGCTGGCGCTGATTTCCGGGGGCGGTTCGGCCCTGCTCTGCGCGCCGGCCCCCGGTGTGACGCTGGCGGAAAAGATGGCGGTCAACCGGGCGCTTTTGGCCTCGGGCGCGCCGATTGGTGAGATGAATGTGCTGCGCAAGCACCTCAGCCGGGTCAAGGGGGGGCAACTGGCGGCGGCCTGCCATCCGGCGCGGCTGATCTCATTGCTGATTTCCGATGTGCCGGGGGACGATCCGGCGCTGATCGCCTCGGGGCCGACGGTGGGCGATGTCAGCACGCCCGAGGACGCCCGGCAGATCGTGGCGCGCTATGGTCTGGATCTGCCCGCGTCGGTGATCCGGGCTTTGGCCGCGCCCTCGCGGGTGATTGCACCGGACGATCCCCGGCTGACCCGGGCAGAGACCCGCATCATCGCCGCCCCCTCGCAATCGCTGGCGGCGGCGGCGGCGCAGGCCCGCGACGCCGGTTGCGACGTGCGGCTGTTGGGCGATGCGCTGGAGGGCGAGGCCCGCGATCTGGGCCGGGCGCAGGCACAAATGGCCCTGTCGCTGCGGGCCGAGGCGCGGGCAACGGGGCGCCCGATCCTGTTGTTGTCAGGCGGAGAGGTCACGGTGACGCGCCGGGGCGGCGGCATTGGCGGACCGAATGCCGAATTCGTGCTGGCCGCCGCGCTGGCGCTGGACGGGGCCGAGGCGATCCATGTTCTTGCCTGCGATACCGACGGGGTTGACGGGGCCGCCGAGGTGGCGGGCGCCTGCGCCGGGCCGGATACGCTGGCCCGCGCCCGGGCGCGGGGCGCCGACCCTTCCGCGGCGCTGGCCCGCAATGATGCCCATGGCTTTTTCGCTACCGCCAGGGCGCAGGTGATCACCGGGCCGACGCTGACCAATGTCAACGATTTCCGCGCGGTGCTGATCCTGCCCTAACCCCCCGCCAGACGGCACAGCCGCCCCGGCGCCCCTTCGGGCAGCGCCATGCCGGCGAGGCCCGCCATGCGCCAGGCCAGTGCCTGATTGCTGCTGACGACCGGCAGGCC
>CALLZQ010000543.1 GCA_937858255.1 uncultured Tabrizicola sp. | reverse complement strand
ACGGGGATCGGCGGGGTCACCGATCCTCCGACGCTGACTTCGGTGACGACAGCGCCGGGAGGCGTGCAGGGTGCCCAGGAATAGGTATACACTTCGTAGACGCCAGGCATCAGGGGCCCCAGCAGCAGGATTGCGATCAGGTGTTGCACAGCGGTCTCCCTCCCTTTCCTTTCGGCAGCGTCCCGCGAAATTGCCGCGACGTCAACGCTTTGGCGCAGTGG
The DNA here is from genome assembly GCA_937858255.1 of uncultured Tabrizicola sp. Taxonomy (GTDB): domain Bacteria; phylum Pseudomonadota; class Alphaproteobacteria; order Rhodobacterales; family Rhodobacteraceae; genus Pseudotabrizicola. Next base: position 1,433 of record CALLZQ010000543.1, on the reverse strand, counting down.
CAGAGGTCAGGAATACCCTTCCTTCTGGCCATTCCCCGCCGGGCGCGCGCCCGGCCACGGCCTCGGATAATTCGCGCAGCAGCTTGCGGCGGATCGAGCGGGGATAGTCGGCCTGCGCCGGGGCGATCTCGACAAAGGCGCCGTCGCCCCGGATCACATCGCTGGCATAATAGCTCTCCAACCCGGATTCATGCTCGCCTACCGCCAGCCCATTGACCACGAGGTTGCCGAAATCAGTCTTTTCATAGATGCGCCGGGGGGCGATGCCTTCGTTGTTGCGCCCGTCGCCAGCCACGTCCAGCACCTGACGGGCGCAGGGGGGCGCGATGTCGAATTGCGCGCGGCCAAAGCGCAGCGCCTCGCCCAGGGCGGTGGGCAGGCTGACCGGCAGGCGCGGCATATGCCGGACCTGATCTGACAGCGCGGCCAGTTCCCCGGGCGCCTGGATCAACCGCCACTCGGCCACCACCTCTTGATGGCGTACGCCGCTCCAGTAATAGACCATGATGGCCACGTCGCCGGGCGCGCCGAAGATCGCCGCCTGAACCGCCGGGTCGATCAGCGCATCGGCCAGCCCCTCTGTCTGGATGACGTAATCGGCGGCATCGACAGAGCGCGAGACATCGACGGCAAGCGCAAGGGCCAACCGGCATTCAGCGCGCAGGGCGGCAGGTAGGCCAAGGGCAAAGGCGAGGGTCAGGAAAAGGGCAGGGCGCATGGCGGCCTCATCGCAAATGCGTCCAGCCTACACCCGATAGTCTTGCCGGCCCAAGCGTGAATCAGTTCAGGCGGTCCAGCGCCTCGGCCTGCCCATACCCCAGCCTTGCCCGTGCCGTGCCGACGGGCAGCCAGAAAAACCGGAACAGGATCGGCGGTCCCCCGGAACTGGGGCTCTTCTCATGGTGGTCCCATGTGGCGGGCAGATCGCCACTCAGGGGCAGATGAAAGTAGTGGCGCCGGTAATGGCGCGGGCCGTGACCAAAATCCCCCCGGCTGTCCCAGATCCCCAGCGCCTGCATCGGCCCTGCCGGTAGGCCCGTTTCTTCAACCCATTCGCGGGTGGCAGCGGCCTCGGGCGCCTCGCCGGCCTCGATCGAGCCGCCCGGCACCTGCAAGGCGATCTCGGGAAAATCGGGTTCCGCAAAGACCAACAGGCCGCGCGGCCCCAAGCCATAAATCAGCACCTTGTGGGTGATGGGCAGGTCCATCCCTCAGACACCACGTTGCAGCTTGACCGGCTCGGTCCGGGCAAGGCGCAGGAAATGCGCCATATAGGGCCGCGCCACATCCTCTTCGCGCGTGGCCGCGAACAGCCGCTTCGTCACGGTCTGCGGCCCGAGGGGGCGGGTGACGTAATCGGCGTTCAGCTTGACATCGCGGATCACCCAGTCGGGCAGCACTTTCGCCAACCGGGCTCGGATGGAGGCCCAGGT
>CALLZQ010000542.1 GCA_937858255.1 uncultured Tabrizicola sp. | reverse complement strand
TGGAAAGCCCCGACTCGGGCAAGACGATCTTCGATTGCGAGACGGTCGACCTGCCGGAAACCACCAACTGCCTGACCTGGCATGCGGAACTGATCGACAAGATCTATGATCAGGTGTCTCCCGCCTCGGACAACCATATTGCGATGGTGGTGCGCGAGCCGGTGGGCGTGGTGGGTCTGGTGCTGCCGTGGAACTTTCCGCTTCTGATGCTGGCGTGGAAGATCGGGCCGGCGCTGGCGGCGGGTTGTTCGGTCATCGTGAAACCTGCCGAGGAAACGCCGCTGACCACCCTTCGCATGGCCGAATTGGCGATGGAGGCAGGGATTCCTGCCGGGGTGTTCAACGTCGTTCCCGGCACCGGGCCAGAGGTGGGCGAACCCATCGGGCGGCACATGGACATCGACGCCGTATCCTTCACCGGAAGCACCGAGACCGGGCGCCGCTTTCTGCGCTATGCAGCCGAGTCGAACCTGAAAGAGGTGACGCTGGAGATGGGCGGCAAGAACCCCGCCGTGGTGTTGGACGATGCCGAGAACCTTGACCGCGTCGCGGCCCACATCGTCAACGGCGCCTTCTGGAACATGGGCGAGAACTGCTCGGCCTCCTCGCGCCTGATCGTGCAGAAGGGTGTGAAGGACGACCTCCTGAAACGCATCGTGGCCCATGCCCGCGAATGGCCGATGGGCGACCCGCTCGACCCGGTGAATCGGGTCGGCGCGCTGGTTTCAAGGGCGCATTACGACAAGGTCTGTTCTTATCTGGACAAGGGATCAAAAGCCGTTCTGGGCGGCAAAGCCAAGGGCGGTTTTGTCGAACCGACGATCCTGGAGGTTTCGCGCGACGCGAAACAGGCGCGCGAAGAGATCTTTGGCCCGGTTCTTTCCGTGCTGACCGTTGAGAGCTTTGATGAGGCCATCGCACTGGCGAATGATACGGAATACGGCCTCGCCGCCTCAATCTTCACCTCGAACGTCAAGCGCGCCATCCGTGGGGCGCGAGCGATCCGGGCCGGAACGGTCACGGTAAACAGCTTTGGCGAAGGGGATATTTCCACCCCCTTTGGCGGGTTCAGGCAATCGGGTTTTGGCGGTCGCGACAATGGCATCCACGCCCATGATCAGTATACCCAGATCAAGACGATCTGGGTCGATCTGGCAGATGACCGGGATGGGGCGGTTGACTGATGAGGGTTGGCTTTGTCGGCACCGGAGAAATTACCGCCGCCATGGTGCGCGCCTTGGCGGGGCAGGGGCATCGTATCCTCGTCTCGCCCCGCAACCTGCTGACGGCCACGGCGCTCGCTTCCGAATTCCCCGAGGTGTCCGTTGTGCCCAATGCCGAGGTGGTTGCCCAGTCTGATGTGGTGTTCCTGTGCCTCTTGGCACCCGTCGCCTTTGAGATCTTGCCGGATTTGCCGTTTCGCGCCGGGCAACAGGTGATCTCGGTGATGGTGGATGCGCCGCTGTCCAAGCTGCGCCTCATCTGCGCCCCGGCGACCGATATCGCCATCACCATACCCCTCCCGCCGATCGCGAAGGGGGGCTTCGGGGGGGGGGGGGGCGCGCGCTTCCCACACCCCGGCCTCCCCCCCCCCCGGGGGCCCGTTCTCCCCCCCCCCCCCCCCCCCCCGCCGATCGCGAGGGGCGGCTGTCCTCTGCCGGTCTATCCCGCCTCTCCGACGCTCGAATCCCTTTTCGGCGCAATGAACCTCGTCCTGCCCCAGCCTTCCGAGACCGCGCTGAACGCCCATCTGGGGGCCTCGGCGCTGTGTTCGCCGATTTTGGATCAGCTTTTGACCGCCGCTGACTGGCTGGCTGGCCATACCGGCGACCCGGCGGCGGCCGAGGCCTATATCGCCGCGATGATCCGCGGCTATCTGCCCGAGAGGGCAGCGGCCGGTGACCTGGCCGGTGCGCTGCGCAAACTGTCGACCGAGGGCGGGTTGAATGCCACGCTGCGCGCGGCGATGGCCCCGGCGAAAGACAGTCTGCGCCTTGGTCTCGACGGGTTTCATCCCCGGCTGGGTCTGGCAGACAAAGAGGACGGACGGATATGACGATCCACACCTCCCGCCGGACCCCGATGCACAAAGGCCCCGCCGCATGGTCCGCCATTCTGCCCGGGCAATCTGCGCCAGTATCGCTGCCCGGCGATCAGACTGTTGATGTCGCCATCATCGGCGGCGGTTTTGCCGGTCTGGCCGCCGCGCATCGCCTGCGCCAGATCGACCCGGCGATGCAGGTCGCGGTATTGGATGCCTCGCGCCTCGCCGAGGGCGCGTCTGGCCGCAACTCGGGCTTTATGATCGATCTGCCGCATGAGTTGACCTCGGATGATTATGCCGGCCATGGCGACGACCGCAGCGTCATTGCGCGGAACCGTCAGGCGATTGCCTTTGCGCGCGGGGTGGTTGAGGATTACGGCATCACCCCCGCCTATTTTGATCCTGCGGGTAAGGTGAATGGCGCCGCCTCGGCCAAGGCGGACAGGCTGAACCGCAGCTATGCAGACCACCTGACCAGTCTGGGCGAGCCGAACCAGCGGCTTGACGCGCAGGGCATGTATGAGTTGACCGGCAGCCGGCATTATCTCTCGGGTCTCTACACGCCGGGAACTGTGATGCTGCAACCGGCCGGTTTCATGCGCGGCTTTGGCGAGGGCCTTCGCGCCAGCGGGGTCGCGGTCTGGGACCGGCCCCCCGTTACCGCCATCGCCCGCCAAGGCAACGGCTGGCGCGTCACCACCCCGCATGGCCGCGTCACCGCCGGCAAGGTGATCCTAGCCAATAACGGCCATATCGAAAGTTTTGGCTTTGCGGTCAACCGCTTGATGCATGTCTTTCTCTATGCCTCAATGACCGTGGATCTCCCCGCCGATATGCTGAGGAAACTGGGCGGCCAGCCGCGTTGGGGCGTGACCCCCTCGGATCCGATGGGCACCACCATGCGCCGGATCGACACGGCACTTGGCGGCAACCGGATCATCACCCGCACCTGTGCCAATTTTCTGCCGGGGATGGAGGTGTCGGACGCGACCCTGAAACGCGCCGCCGCCGTCCATGCCCGCAAATTCGCGGATCGTTTTCCGCAATTGGCAGGCGTCAGGCAGGAATATACTTGGGCCGGGCATCTGTGTCTGACCCGTAATGCCGTTTCCGTCACCGGAGAGCTGGAGCAAGGTCTCTTTGCCGCCACCGTCTGCAATGGCCTTGGCACGGCCCGCAGCACCCTCACCGGCATCGCTGCCGCCGAAATGGCGATGGGTCTGGCGACCGATGTGACCCGCCACTTCGCCGCCGAGGCGCCACCGGTCAAGCTGCCCCCGAAACCCTTCTCGACCCTCGGGGCCAATGCCTTTCTGCGGTTCAAGGAATGGCGCGCCGGGGCCGAATGACCCGGCGCGGCGGTCGTTAAAGATCCATGACCACCGCCCCTTGCGGGCGGGCACAACAGGCGAGGATCAGGCCCGCCTCGATCTCTTCCTCGGAAATGCCGCCATTATGTACCATGACAACCTCGCCGGCCGATTTCTGAACCTTGCAGGTGCCGCACAGCCCGAACCCGCAGCTTGACGGAATATTCAGGCCGGCACGCTTGGCCACCGCCAGTATGGTCTCGGTGCCATCGGTCTCGACCGTCTTGCCCGAAGCGGCAAAGCTGACCTCTGTCGCAATCGCCGGCGCGACCAGTTCGACCGGCACCTCTTCTTCCTGCGGCGCGGCGAAACTTTCCTCGTGATAGCGCGCCATGTCATAGCCAAGGCTCTGCAACATCTCACGCACGGCCTGCATGAACCCCGCCGGCCCACAGCAGAATACCTCACGCTCCAGATAATCGGGTGCCATCAGGCCCAGCATGATCTGATTCAGACGCCCCCGGAATCCGGGCCAGACGCGGAACGGCTCGACATCCTTGACGGTAAAGCGCAGTTGCAGCCCGGGGACGCGCGCGGCAAATCCCTCAAGCCTTTGGCGAAAGATGATATCCGAGGGCTGGCGGGCTGCATGGACAAAGGTAATGTCCGGCATCTCGCCCGAATCCCAGGCCCATGTCGTCATCGACATCATCGGCGTGATGCCGGAACCTGCCGAGATGAACAGATATTTGCTGGCGGGATGGCGCAAGAAGCTGAACACCCCCGCCGGGCCATGCGCCTTTAGCCGCATTCCGGGCTTGAGGTTCTCAAGCATCCAGCGCGTGCCGAGGCTGCCCTCCTGCGCCTTGACCGTGACCGAGATCGACAGCGGGCGCGAGGGGCTGGAGGAAATGGTATAGGTCCGCAAGAGCGGCCCACCCGGCACGGGCAGTTCCAGTGTCAGGAACTGGCCGGGCTGATAATCGAACCACGCCCCCGAAGGCGCGCGAAAGGCAAAGGTCGCGCAGCCCTCGGTCTCGGGGATGACCATGGCGCATTCAAGCGGCTCGCTCTCTTGCCAGGGTGCTGCCGTCCAGTTCTGCCGGATCTGCCCCATGGCCTATTCCGCCGCCATGCGCGACGGCCCGGAAACCCCGCGCCGCATCGTGGCCAGATACCAGTTGATGAACTGGATCACGCCGCTTTCCTGTTTTTGCGAATAGGGCCCCGGCTCATAGGCAGGCGAGTTGATGCCGGCCTGATTTTCCTCGACCACGCGGCGGTCCTCGTCATTGGTGGCCAGCCAGACCTCGGTCAGGCGCTTGAGATCATAGTCGCGCCCCTCGACGGTATCCCTATCCACCAGCCATGTCGTGACAACCTCGGTCTGGGTCGGACTGACCGGCAGGACACGGAAGTTCAGCACATGGTCCGACAGATAGTGGTTCCATGTGTTTGGGTAATGGAAAAACAGCAGTGATCCCGCATTGGCAAAGGGCATGCCCGGCAAGAGGGGGGCGGCCGCCTTGCCATCCATCGTATAGCTGACGGCATCGCCGACAAAGGGGATGCGGACCAGACGCCAGTTCTCTTCGGGTGAGATCACATAGCGCGAGGGCAGCCCGGCCTCTTCGCAGCGGTTCACATGCGCGGCGCCGGCGGGGGATGACAGGCTGTCATCGGCCCCGACCAGATCGGGATCATCGTTGAAGGTGCGGCAGAGCGAGGGATGCGAGCCGGCACAGTGATAGCATTCGCGGTTGTTCTCCAGCACCAGCTTCCAGTTGCCGTTCTCGGTGATGCGCGATTGGTAGGCGACCTTCAGATCTTCGGGCCGATGCGGGGCGGCATAGCGGTCTGCTGCGGCCTTGACCGGCGCGAAATCCGGGGCGACCTCGGCAAGGCAGATAAAGACCATGCCGGCGGCACTGGCGCAATGTACGGATTTCAAACCATGTTTTGCGGCGTCAAAGTCCGGCCCCATGTCGCGCGCCCAGAGCAGGCGGCCATCAGTCTCATAGGTCCACTGGTGATAGGGGCAAACCAGTTTCGAGGTCTGGCCCGAGGTTTTTGAGCAGAGTCTCTGCCCGCGGTGGCGGCAAACGTTGTGAAAGGCGCGGATCTCGCCATCGGTGCCACGCACGATGACCACCGGATAGGCGCCCAGTTGCAGCGTGACATAGGCGCCCGGCTTTGCAAGCTCTGCTACCGAGGCGGCAAACACCCAATCCCGATACCAGATCAGGTTCAGGTCATCCTGATACCGGTCGGGATCGGTGTAAAAAGCCCGGGCAAGCGACATGCCCTGAACTTGTTGGTCAAGAAGCGCAGGCAGAATTCCATCATCACGCATGGTCGGTTTCCAGAGAATATCATCCGCAGGCCGCGCCGGTTTCGCGCGGTCTTTGCAGGTGATTGATCTGCCCGAATCCGGCGCCGCTCAACTGCATTAATTCTCGACGAATACATAAATACAGATTATGGATCACGCAGCCGCTGGAGTTTGAGATGCCGAGCCTGCGCCGCAGCCTTCCTTCGATGAGTGCCCTGGCCACATTCGAGGCGGCGGCGCGTCTGTCGAGCTTTACGCTCGCCGCCGCAGAACTGGGGGTGACACAGGCCGCTGTCAGCCGTCAGATCAAGGGGCTGGAAGAGGATATGAATGTGCGGCTCTTCCTGCGGGCGAACCGGCGGGTTGTGCTGACAACGGCGGGGGCGGCGCTTTCGGCCAATGTCTCTGCGGCTTTCGGCAGCATGGCCGAGATGATCGAGACGATCCGCCAGCCGCGCGAAACCAATACCGTGACCCTGGGCGCCAGCCTTGCCTTCAGCCACTTCTGGATCCTGCCCCGGCTGAACGGTTTTCGGGCGGCGCATCCAGGCGTCAGGCTAAAGCTGATCTCGGACGACAATATTTCCGATCTGCGGCGCGACCGTCTGGATGTCGGGATCCGCTATGGCAAGCCGCCCTTCGCCGACGGGCGCAGTGTGGCCAGCCTGCCCGAAGATGCTTTTCCGGTCTGTAGCCCGGCACTGCTCGACAAGCATTCGATGACCCCGGAAATCGCGGATCTGTCGCGCCTGCCGCTGATCGTGGCCGATGTTGTCAACCCCAACTGGCTGACATGGCGCAGTTGGGCGCAGGGCATGGGGCTGGGGCCGGGGATTGGCAGGGCCTCGGATCAAAGCGGTATGCGATTTAACCATTACATCGACGCGATACAGGCGGCGGTGAATGGCGAGGGGGTGGTGCTGGGCTGGGCGGCGCTGCTCAAGGGCCATCTGGAGGAACGGCGGCTGGTCCGCCTCGGCGCGGGCTCGTATTCCTTGGGCGAACATTATCATGTTGTGGTG
>CALLZQ010000541.1 GCA_937858255.1 uncultured Tabrizicola sp. | reverse complement strand
GGTGCGGCGGCCCTGCCCCGGCTGTCACTGCCCCCCGGGGGGCGCCTGCGCGACCTGTTGCTGGTGGCGCTGATCACCGGCATGGGCTTTACCGTGCCGGTTCTGGCGCTGGATACCGCCCTGCCCGGCGGCGGCATGGCCGAGGCCGCCCGCGCCGGTCTGGCGCTGTCGCTGCTGATCGGTCTGGTGGCGATGGGACTTGGCCGGGCATTGACGCGGCGCGCGGGGTGATTGTCAACGCCCTCGCCCTTCGGACATAATCCTGCCCGAATGCCCCGCTAGAAACTGGCCGGGAAACAATTGCGGCGATAAACCCGCAACACGATATTAAGATCGAGGCGCTAGCCCATTGGGCAAGCATGGCGCGGCGGTCAGGGCCGAACGGGCGGGCCTTTGGAAAGGGGCGGCAGGTGATCGAGTTCGAGAATGTCTCGAAGTCCTTCTGGACCGGAAAGCAGCATAAGGTCATTCTTGACCATGCCTCTTTCCGGGTCGACGTCGGGCGCTCGCTGGGCATTCTGGCCCCCAATGGCACCGGCAAAACCACGCTGATCAACATGATGGCCGGGCTGGAAAAGCCGGATGAGGGCAAGGTGGTCCGCACCTCGCGCATCTCTTTCCCGCTGGGTTTCATGGGCGGGGTCGTCACCAAACATACCGCGACGGAAAATGCCCGCTATATCGCCCGGCTCTATGGGCTCGACCCCGATTATGTCGAGGGATTCTGTCGCTGGCTCTGTTCCATCGACGAATATTTCGACATGCCGCTGGGCACCTATAGCCAGGGCATGCGGGCGCGGTTCTCCTTTGCGCTGATGCTGGCGCTGGAATTCGACATCTATCTGATTGATGAGGGCATGCCCGCCACCACCGATGTCGAGTTCAACCGCAAAGCGGGCAGCATCCTGCGTGAACGGCTGAAGAATGCCACGGTGGTCATCGTCAGCCATCAGGCGCAGACACTGGAAAAGTTTTGCCGTCAGGCGGCGGTGCTGCGCCATGGGCGTATCCATATGTTCGACACATTGCAAGAAGCAAAGCGGCTGTATGACTATGAAGCTCAAGGTTAAGCGTTACAATCTGCGCCGCCCCGATCCCGCCCCCGCGGGGGCCGCTGCCGCCGCGCCGCGGGCCGCCATCGGCGCGCTGCGCAGTGCCGCGCGCCCCGGCCCTGCCCCGGCCTCGCGCCCGGCGGTGGATGACGGCTTTGGCGACGGTTCCTTTCCGACCGCGGCCGCCGCCGCCATTTCGCCAGCCGCCCCCCCCGCCGATCAGGCCGCGCAAGAGCTTGACCAGATCCGGCGCGAGGGGCTGACCGGCCGGCAGTTGCGCATGGCCCGCCGCATGGCACAGAAACATGGCCTGCCCGCCACCTCGGATTTCGACGCGATCCGCCTCTTGCGCGCCCAAGGCATCGACCCGTTCCAGAAATCGACGATCATGGAACTGATCTCGGCCGAGGGCGATGTGCTGGCCGAGGGCGGTGACGGCGCCCCGCCCCACGGCTCGCGCGCCCTGACCGTAACGCCCGGCGCCGGCGATCCGCAATTGCCGCAAACCGTCAAGCCGGCCAAGCTGCCCTCGACCGAACTGCGCCCCGACACCGGGCATCTGACCGAACTTCAACATATCCAGCGCGATATTGCCCGCCGCCGCCGCCGCCGCTCGGCGCTGTTGATGGCGCGGCTGTTCTTTTTCGTCTTCCTGCCGGGGCTGCTGGCGGGCTGGTACTATTACGTTGTGGCCACGCCCCTTTATGCCACCAAGACCGAATTCGTGATCCAGCAGGCCGCCCCGGCGGCGGCCGGTGCCGCAGGGGTTGGCGGTCTACTGTCGGGGACCGCCTTTGCCACCTCGCAGGATTCGATTGCCGTTCAGGGCTATCTGCAAAGCCGCGATGCGATGCTGCGGCTGGACAAGGACATGGGATTCCGGGCGCATTTCTCGGCCGATACGGTCGACCCGATTCAGCGGCTCGATCCCGATGCCACGATCGAATCGGCCTATCGCACCTATTCGCGCAATGTGAACATCGCCTATGACCCGACCGAGGGCATCATCAAGATGGAGGCGCTGGCCGCCGACCCTCAGCTTTCGGCCGATTTTTCCAAGGCGCTGATCGGCTATGCCGAAGAGCAGGTCGATCATTTGACCCAGCGTCTGCGCGAGGATCAGATGCGCGGCGCGCGTGAGGCCTATGAGCAGGCCGAGGCGGCGATGCTGGCCGCCCAACGGCGCGTGGTCGAGTTGCAGGAAAAGTTCAAGGTGCTGTCGTCAGAGGTCGAGGTCAGCCTGATCACCGCCCAGATCGGCCAGCTTGAAACCCAGCTCAGCCAGGATCGGCTGAGTCTGGCGCAGATGGAGGCGAATGCCCGCCCCAATGCGGCACGGATGGACCCGGTCAAGCGCCGGATCGAAACGCTCGAACGCGAAATCGCCAATTTGCGCGCCAAGCTGACTGAAAGCACCGCTGGCGGGCAATCGCTGGCACAGGTGCAATCGGAGCTGCTGGTGGCGCAGGCCGATGTGCAGACGCGCCAGTTGCTGCTGGCCCAGTCGCTGACCGCGATGGAAACCGCGCGGACCGAGGCGAACCGTCAGGTGCGCTATCTGTCGATCTCGGTGGCGCCCGTGCCGCCGGATGAGGCCGCCTATCCCAAGGCCTTTGAAAACACCGCCGTGGCGCTGCTGATCTTTGCGGGGATCTATCTGATGATCTCGATGACGGCCGCGATCCTGCGCGAACAGGTCAGCGCCTGACGCGAACTGACGGGGCCAGCAAGGGGCGGGTCAGACGACCTGCCCCGCCGCCCAGCCCGAAGACCAGGCCCACTGAAAATTGTAGCCCCCCAGCCAGCCGGTCACATCCACCCCCTCGCCGATAAAATAAAGGCCCGGCACCGAACGGGCCTCCATCGTCCGGGCGTCCAGCGCCGCGGTGGAAACCCCGCCTAATGTGACCTCGGCGGTGCGATACCCCTCGGATCCGCCCGGCATCAGGGGCCAGTCCGTGACCATTGCCGCCGCCGCCTCCAGCCGCGCATTCGACAGCGCCCCCAGCGGCTGATCGACCCCCAGCCGCGTCTCCATCACCCGGGCCAGCCGTTCGGGCACCAGTGCCGCCAATGCCGTGCGCAGCGCCGCCTTGGGCTGGGCGTTTCGCGCCTCGCGCAACAACTGCGCCACCGCGCGCCCGCGTGAAAGGTCGAGCGAAATCGCCTCGCCTTCGCGCCAGTAAGAAGAGATTTGCAGCACCGCCGGGCCAGAGAGGCCACGATGCGTGAACAGCATCGCCTCTTCGAACCGGGTCCGGCCATGGCGCACCTGCCCCTCGACCGCAAGGCCCGCAAGGGGCGCCATCCACGCCAGTTCCTGCGCGGCAAAGGTCAGGGGCACCAGCCCGGGCCGCGTCTCGACCAGCGGCAGGCCAAAGGCCTCGGCCAGTTTGTAGCCATGGCCCGTGGCCCCCATCTTGGGGATGGATTTGCCCCCGGTCGCCACCACGACCGAGGTGGCCGTCACCGGCCCGCGCGCGGTCTCTTGCACGAATCCCGCCCCCTCGCGCCGCAAATCGCCAAGGGCCGTGCCCAACCAGATCTCGCCCCCCGCCGCCGCCAGATCACCCGTCAGCGCCTGCACGACCTGTTGGGCCGAGCCATCGCAAAACAGTTGGCCCAGCGTTTTTTCATGCCAGGAAATCCCCCAGCCGCGCATCCGCTCGATGAAATCCCACTGGGTGTAGCGTTTCAGCGCCGAAAGGGCAAAGCGCGGATTTTGTGACAGGAATCGCTCGGGCGCGATGCCAAGGTTGGTAAAGTTGCACCGCCCGCCACCCGAGATGCGGATCTTCTCGCCCGCCGCCCGCGCATGGTCCACCACCAGCACCCGCCGGCCCCGCCGCGCGGCCTCAATCGCGCAGAAAAGACCGGCCGCACCGGCCCCCAGAATGATCACATCCACCGTTTTCATCGCAGCCCCATATCGTGACCACAACCTTTCGCCAAGAGATGCATTTTTTCGCGCAATCCCTCTTGCACCCCCAAACCGGCTTCGCTAAACACCGCCGCACGGTTGGGGTGTCGCCAAGTGGTAAGGCAGCGGTTTTTGGTACCGCCATACCTAGGTTCGAATCCTAGCACCCCAGCCAATCCTTCCCTTCCTTGACGATGCCAATGCGAACAAGGGCTTAACGCCGCTTCTTCGGTATTGCACAGCCAGGCCCCCGAGGAACCGCACCGCCAGAGGCCCTGAGAAAAGGGAGATGACCCGCCGTCAGCGGCGGGCCGTCAGCGCCCCGGTCAAGAGTTGGCGCACCGTCTCGGGCGGCACTTCATCGGTGACAAAGGCCGCCCCGATCCCCCGCGCCAGAATGAAACGCAGGCGGCCATCTACCACCTTTTTGTCTTGGCCCATCAGCGCCACCAGCGCCTCAGCCGATGGCAGATCGCCCGGAATATCGGCCAGATCGACCTTCATCCCCATGGCCCGCAGATGGGCGCGCACCCGGCTGGGCGCTTCCTGGCTGCACAGGCCCAACCGCTGACTGAGTTCAAAGGCAAGCGCGCAGCCGATCGCCACGCCCTCACCATGCAACAGCCGGTCGGAATATCCCGTCGCCTTTTCAAGCGCATGGCAAAAGGTATGGCCAAGGTTCAAAAGCGCCCGGTCGCCCTCTTCGGTTTCGTCACGCGCGACGATCTCGGCCTTCATCTGCACCGAGCGCAGGACGGCATATTGGCGTTTGGCGCGATCTGTCGAAAGGGCCGGGCCATGGGCCTCCATCCAGTCGAAAAACGCCGCGTCGCCCAAAAGGCCGTATTTCACCACCTCGCCATAACCGGCCAGAAAATCGCGTGTCGGCAGGGATTCCAGCACCAGCGTATCGGCCAGCACCAGACTTGGCTGGTGAAAGGCGCCGACCAGATTCTTTCCCTGGGCCGTGTTGATGCCTGTCTTGCCGCCGACCGAACTGTCCACCTGGGCCAGCAAGGTCGTAGGGATCTGCACAAATCGCACGCCCCGCCGCAGGATAGCCGAGGCGAAACCGATCAGATCGCCGATGACCCCGCCGCCAAAGGCAATGACGACATCGCGGCGCTCAACCTTTTGCTCCAGCAGCCATTCGGTCGCGCGGGCCAGTTGCGCCCAGCCCTTTGTCGCCTCACCCGCAGGAAGACAAAGCGCGGCAGAGGCGATGCCCTCGGCCGCCAGTGCCGCCTCCAGCCGCGCCAGATGCAGCGGCGCCACGGTTTCATCGGTGACAATCGCCACCCGCTTGCGACGCAACAGCGGCGCGATCTCGGCCCCGGCGCGGTCGATCAGCCCGGGGCCGATCCGCACATCATAGGCGCGGGCGCCAAGCTCCACATGGACCAGATCCACCGTCATGCCTCATCTCCTTCCAGAACATCCGGGCGCCCGCGCAAGGCCGCGATCACCCTCTCGGCCATGCCATCGACCGACAGATCGGGCGCGGCATCCACCACCAGATCGGCCAGCCCATAGAGCGGCACCCGCGCCTCATAGAGCTTGCGCAAAGTCTCGCGCGGGTTGTCGGTGCGCAACAGGGGCCGTGTCGTCTTGTAGCGCACGCGCTGCCACAACAGGTCGAGATCGGCCCGCAGCCAGACCGCCACCCCGGCCTCGGAAATCAGCGCGCGGTTTGTCTCGGACAGATAGGCCCCGCCACCCGTCGAGAGGATACAGGGCCGCCCGCGCAACAGCCGGCCCAGCACCTCGGTCTCGCGGGCGCGGAAAAACGGCTCGCCATCGCGTTCGAAAATCTCGGCGATACTGGCCTGCGCCGCCTTGACGATCTCTTCGTCCGAATCGACGAAGGGCACACCGAGCGCCCGCGCCACCGCCGTGCCGACCGCCGTCTTGCCCGCGCCCATCATGCCGATCATCGCCACGGTCTTGCGCAACCGCGCCATCGCCTTCCCCCCTGTCCCCACCCGCATCGCGGGCCAAGGCGGGGACTTGCCCGCCTCACGTTCTTTTTTCATCTCATGGCGTGAACTTGTCGCGATTGCCATATATAATCGCAACGTTTCCCGCCACCGGCTGATCTGTTCGGCCGGGCGGGAATGAAACCCGGGATCACACCGGGGCGCAATGCAAGAACGCAGAAAGGGCAGAGACAGTGCTGGGCCGGATCATCAAATTGGTGCTTTTGCTGGTGGTCGTCGGATTCGCGGGCCTGACCGGCTATGCCTATCTGGCCGACCTTTCCCCCGCGCAGTCCGAGCGGAGCTTGCCGGTGACGCTGAATGCCGAATGACCGGGGCGGTCACGGCGGATCGGCCTGTTTCAGGGCGGCGCTGATCGGCGCGGCTCTGGCCGTGACGGGCTTGCCCGCCGGGGCCGAGGCGCCGCTCTCGGCGATTGACTGGCTGTCGCAATCGGTGGCGACACCGAATGGCGCCGTGGTGGAGACCCCCAAGGCCGGCAAGCCCGCAGGCCGGGTTGAGGCGCCGGTTTCCCCGGATGGTGCCCTGCCCGAGGATGTGGCGGTCAGCACGCTGGATGCCCCCTCGCCCGGCGGGGGGGGTCTGTTTTCCCCCGCCGTCACCGGCCTGCCGCGCGATCTGTGGGGGATGGGGCTGGAGACCGAGATCGCGGCCCGGATTTCGGCCGAAAGCCCCGAGCCGCTGCCGGCGTTGCAGGGGTTGCTGATGATGCTCTTGCTGGCCGAGGCGGCGCCACCCGCCG
>CALLZQ010000540.1 GCA_937858255.1 uncultured Tabrizicola sp. | reverse complement strand
CTTGTAGCCCGGCAATTCCAGCCGCGTGGTATCATAGCGCGAGAAGGACAGCGTGTGATCCACCGCGCCGGTGGTGAATTCGGCAAAGGCGCGCAGGCCGGTCTGGGTTCGGTCGCTCTGCCCGGTCGGGCCGCCGCTGTCATATTCGGCAAGGCTTTCCTCGCGGAACGCATTCATCCCCAGCGTCAGGCCAGAGTCGAATTCATGCCGCAGCATGACGCTGGCGCGGGTCGAGGCATAGCCATCTGCCTCGCCGGTGGTATCGGCGGTCTGCGCGTTGAAGCCGTCGCTGATCACCCGGCCAAGGCTGAATACCGCCTCGGTGCCGCCGTTCTTGTATTTCGCGGTATAGCTGGCGGCGCGGGTCTTGTGACCGCCAACCTCGATCTCGGCCTCTTGGGTCAGCCCCTCTTGTTCGGGCCGCGCGCTGTTCAGGCTGACCACCCCGGCGATGGCCGACGATCCGTAAAGCGCGGATTGCGAGCCTTTCAGCACCTCGATCCGGCCAAGGCCCAGCGTGGTCATCCCGCCGAAGTTGAACGTCACCTGCGTGCCGGCGGGATCGCCCACATTGATGCCATCGACCAGCACCAGCGAATAATGCGGGTTCAGCCCCCGGATCCACAGGCCGGAATTGCCGCCGACCGAACCGCTGGCGCGGACATAAAGGCCGGGCTGGCGGGCCAGCGTCGCCGTCACCTGCCGCTCGGCCCGCTGGGCGATTTCCTCGCCGCTGACCACGGCCACATTGGCGCCGGTCCGCTTGGCGGCGACGGGTTCAAGGTTGCCGGTGACGACAATCTCATCCAGCGCGATGTCCTGCGCGCCATCCTGCGCCGCCGCCGGCAGGGCCGCGCAAAGGGCGATAACGGAAATTCCAAGCCTATTCATGGCCTTGTCCTTTAACTTGGGGCCGATCGCCCCGGCAAATAAACAAGTCTTGGGAAAGGACATGACCCCTTCCGCCGACGGTGAGGGTGTCACCTCTGGCGGAGGGTCCGCCTGCCGGTACGCGCCCCGCGCCCCGGAAAGGGTGATCTCCTCGGCAGGTCTCCTGGCTCGCGGGTCATCGATCTGGCGGGCCTTCCCGGGTTGCCCCAGTGGCATATGCCGCCGTCTCTCGCCGCCTACAGTTGCGGGGGCAGCCACGGATTTGGGAAAACGCCCGTACCACGTTCCCTTTTCATCCGGGATTTGACACCCGGAACCGAAGGCCCGCCCTGCATAGCGCCTGCGCCCCCCCTGTCAAGGCCATGGCGGGGCAGGATGTCGTGAATGGCCCGGGCTGCGTCGGAACGGCGCATCGCACCGGGCGGTTTTTTCCCGAAGGGTCTGCCGTCATCCTCCCCCGGCGGGGTATTCGGCCAGAATGTCATGCCGCGCCCCCTTGGGGCCCAGATGGCTTTGCCACAGCGTCATCGCCCTCACCTGCCAGGGTCCGGCGGCGAATCCGCTGGCTTCGGCCACCGCCCGCTCAAGCCGCAACGCCACATCGCGCGGCGGCGGCGGGAACTGCCCCAGCGTGACATGGGGGGGAAAGCGCCGGGACGGCACCGGGCAACCGGCCTGCCGTGCCACGCGCTCGGCCCGGGCCTGCAAGGCCAACAGCCCCGGTGCGGGCGACAGACCAGCCCAGACCGCGCGGGGCCGCTCGCCTCCGAACAGGCCCATCCCGGCCAGCGAGAGCGTCAGGGGCTGCACCATCAACCGGGCGAACCCCTCATGCGCGGCCTCAAGCACCGGCTCCGACACCTCGCCCAGAAAGACCAGAGTCAGGTGGAACTGTTCCGGCGGTGTCCGGCGCGGCAAGGGCAGCAGGAATTGCTGCACCGTCAGGGCCGACATGATCGCGGGCGGCAGGGCAAGGCCCAGAAAGGCACGGATCATCGTCGCGCCAAGAGGGCCAGACGCGAGCGGACCTCGGGGCTGACCGGCCCCTCGCGCGGCGGGTCAATCAGCGTGGTCAGCAGATGCGGCGCCGGGGCCGGGCGCCCACCGCCGCCCCAACTCAGCCCCGCCAGCCCCGCCGCTGCCGGCGGGGGCAGACGGCCGGGCACCTCGGCCCCGGACAGCCCGGCCCAAAGCCGGGTCCAGCAGCGGCCCACTGTCCAGGGGTTATACCCGCCCCCGCCCAGCAACAGCAGACGCGGCGCCAGCGGGCGCAGGGCGCGCAAGACCTCGACATGGGCATTGTTTGACAGCGACAGCCGCGCCAGCGGATCCTCTTCGACCCCATCGGCCCCGGCCTGAAGGATGATCGCCTCGGGGGCAAAGGTCGCCACGCGCGGCAAGATCAACGCATGCAACACCGCCCGCATGTCACTGTCGTGAAAGCCGCGCGGCACCGGCAGGTTAAAGCAATTGCCACCGCCGTCATCCTCTAGCCCGCCGGTCATCGGCCATCGGTTTTCCTCGTGCGTCGAGATCAGCAGCGCCTCGGCATCGCCGGCAAAACCATGCTGCACCCCGTCGCAATGATGGGCGTCGATATCGATATAGGCCAGCCGCCGCAGCCCCAGCCGGCGAAAGGCCAGCATCGCCAGCACCGGGTCATTCAGATAGCAAAAGCCATTGGCCCGGTCGGGCATTCCGTGATGGGTGCCGCCGCCCGGCACATGGATCGCCCCCGGCGTCCGCACCAGCAGTTCGGCCGCCAGCATCACCCCCCC
>CALLZQ010000539.1 GCA_937858255.1 uncultured Tabrizicola sp. | reverse complement strand
GAATGCGGATCATCGCCGCATCCGGCGCAGGCTTGTCATAGGCCTGCATGAAGCCGGACTCGGCCGTGGCGAAACCGACCACGATCTTGTCGTCCTGCGCCGCCGCCGGCAGCGCGCCCACCCCCATCGAGACAAGGGTCGGAATCAGATAACGGGTTGTCTTCATTGTGATACTCCCATGCTGAACAGTCGGATTCATTGCCGGGACTCCCCGGATTTGCTGGGCCGGCGCCGGGGCCAGCTCAGTTCGGAATTGCCCATGATGCCGGCGGGGCGGCGCGCCAGGATCAGGATCATCACGATCCCCAGCGCGTTTTCCTGCCCCCCGTTCGGCAGGGCAAATTCGGTGGTGCCGATGGTCACGCCCGCCTCAAGCCAGCGCAGCGCCTGGATCAGCGAGGACAGGATCAGCACGCCCAGAACCGCGCCTGAAAGGCTGCCCATGCCGCCGACCACCAGCATCGAGAGCGTGATGAAGGTCATGCCAAGGTAAAAGGTGTCGGGCGTCACCACCCCGATGGAATGGGCAAACAGCGCGCCCCCCATCCCCATCACCGCGCCCGACACGACAAAGGCCACCAGCCGTTCACGCGGCAGGTCAATGCCCGAGGCCGAGGCCGCCGTCGGCTCATCCCGCGCCGCGCGCAGGGCAAGGCCGGAACGGCTGATCGCATGGGCCCAGGCGATAAAGACCGCGATGATGGCCGCGATCAGATAGGGCCAGATGGTGCGGATGATCGGGATGCCCACGACGGAAGAGGTCGCGCCCGTCACATCCTCCCAGTTGGAATAGATAGTGTTGATCATCGCCAGCATGGCGAAGGTGGCGATGGACGCGGCGATACCCGACAGGCGCATCAGGATCTTGCCAAAGAGCCCGGCCCAAAGTGCCGCCCACAGCGCCGCGCCAATCGCCCCCGCCCAATAGGGCAGTTGCAGCGCCATCAGCCACTCGGGCAGGCCGGGCAGCAGGGTCTGCTTCATCATCGGCGGCATTGTCATCCAGGCGGCGGCATAGGCGCCCAGACAGACAAAGCCGGTCTGGCCAAAGCTGATCACCCCGGAATTGCCGACAAAGATATACAGGCCCGCGACCAGAATGACGCGCAGAAAGATGTCGATGATGGTCTGGTTAAAAGGCTTGGACCCGACCAGCCATCCCAGCAGGGCAAAGCCGATCAGCAGGGCCGTCAGGATCAGCGGCGTGGCGATAGTCCGGCGGGCAACAGAGGCGCGTGCGGCCATGTCAGACCCTCTCTTTCGTGCCGCGGGCAGAGAGCAATCCCTGCGGGCGGAAAATCAGCACAAGGATCACGGCGCCATAGACAAAGGCATCGCGGAAGGGTCGCGCATCAATCGACAGCGACACCTGCATCACCACCGATGCCGCGCCCAAGAGGAACCCGGCGATCACCGCCCCGGGCAGGCTGCCGAGGCCCCCGATCACCGTGGCGATAAAGGCCATCAGCATCACATTGGCGCCCATCTGGATGTCGGCCGTGCCAGTCTGGCTGCCGAGGATCAGGCCAATCGCCGCCGCCAGCGCCCCCGACAGGGCAAAGGCCCCCATAATCACCCGGTTGGCCCGGACCCCCAGCATCCGCGCCATGGTGAAATTCTCGGCTGCCGCCCGCATTTCAAGCCCAAAGCGCGACCGGCGCAGGAACTGGGTCAGCCCGAACAGAATCGCCACTGTCACCGCGATGGTGATGACTTGCAGCAGCGGAATGCGGGCGCCGAAAATCTCGACCGGCTGGCTCAGCGCCGGCAAGAGCGAGATCGACTTGGGCCGGCTGGAAAACAGCATCAGGAGGAAGTAGCGGATCACGAAGCCCAGCGCGAAAGAGGCGATCATCATCGTCGCAGGGCTGGCGCGGCGAAACCGGCGGAACACGGTCAATTCGGCAAGAACCGATAGCCCCGCCCCCACCGCCAGCACAAAGGGGATCAAGAGGAACCACGGCAGATTGCCGGCAAAGACCACCGCCACCGCATCGACCGAAGGCCAGAGCAGGGCAAAGATCGAAAAGGCAATCACATCGCCATGGGCAAAGTTGACCAGCCGCATCACCCCAAAGATCAGGGCGATCCCCAGCGCGCCAAGGGCATAGAGCGAGCCAAGGCTCATCGCGCCAAAGACGATTTGCAGGATCGCGGACATCAATGCTCTCCATAGCCGAAATAGGCGGCCTGCATGGCCTCGCTGGCACCCAGCGTCCGGGCGTCGCCGTCAAGGCGCACCTCGCCCCCCCGCATCAGGATCATCCGCCCGCCAACCATCATGGCGCGGGTCGCGCTTTGCTCGACGATGAGAAGCGTCAGCGCCCAGACCAGCACGGCGTATTTCAGCGTGTTCAGATAGGTCTTCCAGGTGACCCAGGAGCCCAGCGTGTCGGTGTAGTTGAAGGTGACGAAATCCGGGTAGAGGCTGGCGAAGTCGTAGTCCCAGAAGCTGACCACCACGATCATCAGGATGGGCAGGAGCAGGAAGGCGCCGAGCACCAGCGTCAGCATGAAGAAGATGAACAGGTTCAGGTAGGCGAA
>CALLZQ010000538.1 GCA_937858255.1 uncultured Tabrizicola sp. | reverse complement strand
GACCCGACGGACCAGCCCCCACAATCACAACGTCATATTCCATCGACTCGCGCATGATCTCGCTCATACCTGCCCCCTGTGCGGGCGCGCGCCCGACTGCTATTTCCGGTCTGACACGTCATTGCCCCATGGGAAGGCCATGGTCAACCGTGACGCAACATCACGCCTCGGCATCGCAGCATTCCGGCAATTTTCTTGCTTGCCGGCGACAAGCCGCCGCTTTCCCGCGCCATGCCCCCTTGCATTTGCGGCCCGCTTCCGTTTGGGTGCGTGCAGATACATGGGCCATGGTTCCCGCTGACGGGGGCCGTGGTCCTTCTTTTCGTGGATGAGGACGATGGAAAAGATCCCGATGACCCGTGCCGGCTTCAACGCTCTGGATGAAGAGCTGAAGACGCTCAAGCCCGTCGAGCGCCCGGCGGTGATCCGGGCCATCGCCGAGGCGCGCGAACATGGCGATCTGTCGGAAAATGCCGAGTACCATGCGGCCCGCGAAAAACAGTCCTTCATCGAGGGCCGGATCAAGGAGCTTGAGGGGATTCTCTCGCTGGCCGAGGTGATCGACCCCTCGAAACTCTCGGGCGCGATTAAGTTCGGTGCCACCGTGACGCTGGTCGATGAGGATACCGATGAGGAAAAGACCTATCAGATCGTCGGCGAGACCGAGGCCGATATCGAGCGTGGCCTCTTGAATATCCGCTCGCCGCTGGCGCGCGCCTTGATCGGCAAGGACGAGGGTGACAGTGTCGAAGTCAAGACGCCCGGCGGCCAGCGCAGCTATGAAGTGATGAGCGTCCGTTACGTCTGACGCCCACGCGCGAGAGGACCGGACCCATGCCGGAACGCGATGATACGCCTTTTGACTCTGGCCTGATCGGCCCCGGTGATGCGCCGCGCTTTACCGTGGCCGAGATCGTCGCCGGCGCTTTGGCCGTGGTCTGGGTCGCGGCCGTGCTGGCCTATGTGTTTTCCGCGCCCGAGGGGACCAGCACGCTGGGCCTTGTGATGACGCTGCTGGTGGTGTTCCTGCCACTGGCGCTGATCTGGGCAGCGGTGACGACGCTGCGTTCGGTGCGGATGCTGCGGGCCGAGGCCGCGCGGCTGCAAGCCTCGGTCGATGCGATGCGCCATGCCTATGTCAGCAGCCAGCAGGGCGGCGGGCTGAAACCCTCGGTCGAAAAGCGGATCGAGGAACTGGCGCAGGCGGCGAAGCAGGCGGAAACGGTACTGGCGACCTTTACCACCCGGCGCGACACCGGGCTGAGCGTGCCCTCGGCGGATCGCAAGGCGGCATTGGTGGCCCCCGCTCCGACCTCGCCCGCCGAGGAACAGCCGGGCCTCGCCCTTGGCACGCCCGCCGATGCCCTGCGCGCACCGCTGTCGATCGCCGATTTCATCCGCGCCCTGCAATTTCCCGAAAATCCCGATGACAAAGAGGGTTTTCGCGCCCTGCGCGCCGCGTTGGAAGATCGAGAGATCGCCCGGCTGATCCGCGCCGCACAGGATGTCCTGACCCTGCTCAGCCAAGAGGGTATCTATATGGATGACCTCAAACCCGACCGGGCGCGGCCAGAACTCTGGCGCCGCTTTGCGGCGGGTGAACGCGGCAAGGGCGTGGCCGCCGTCGGTGGCGTTCGTGACCGGTCATCCTTGGCGTTGACCGCCGGGCGCATGCGCGAAGACCCGGTGTTCCGCGATGCCGGCCACCATTTCCTGCGCACCTTCGACAGAATGTTGCAGCAGTTCGAAAAAAGCGCCAGCGATGCCGAAATCGTGGAATTGGCCGATACCCGCACGGCGCGGGCCTTCATGCTTTACGGCCGGGTCATGGGTGTGTTCGACTGACCGCCACGACGGCTGCGCAACGCTTTCGCGCGAGGAAAGCGCCAAAATTCTTGCAAGAATTTTGGCCCTCGCCGCGCCCGGGATCACTGGCGCGGCGCGGCGGCGCGGCGTAACCGGTCATTGATCGCAAGGCCAAGTCCGTGTTCGGGAACGGGCGCGAAACTGATGCGCCCCGATGGGCCAGCCAGACGGTCGGCATCCCGCAGCGTTTGAAACAGCCGCGCCGCCGCCTCGATCAGATCGGCTTTTTCGGACAGGCTCAGATCGGCGCCGATACATTTCGGGCCGAAGCCCACCCAGATCTCGCCATCCTCTTTGACCGTCGCATTCAGACGTACCGGCGCCTCCGGGGCGTAATGGCTGGCCAATTGTCCCGGCGCCGTCGGGCGGGTGGCATCACCGGCATTCCCCTGCACCAGCGGTCCCACGATCGCTTCAAGGCTTTCCGCCGCGACACCGCCGGGGCGCAACAGTGCCGGCGGCCCGTCAAGGCCGAGGATGGTCGATTCGATGCCAACCGGGCAGGGGCCGCCCTCCAGCACCGCCTCGATCCTGCCGCCCAGCCCCTCGACCACATGGGCTGCCGTGGTGGACGAGACCTTGCCCGAGGGGTTGGCAGAGGGCGCAGCCAGCGGCAGGCCGGACAGGGCCAGCAACCGCCGCGCCAGCGGATGCGCCGGCATCCGCAGCGCCACCGT
>CALLZQ010000537.1 GCA_937858255.1 uncultured Tabrizicola sp. | reverse complement strand
TGCCATAGACCTCAAACCCCGGGGCGATCTGGCTGACGTGGTCGCCGTGGCTCATCCAGACCTGTTCGCGGCCTTCGGTGAACCAGCCGTCAAGGATCGAGAGCTTGGCAGCCGCTGGCGTGACAAAAGCCCGGCCGAATTCGGCGGTGCCGTGCCCGCGCTCTACCTTGCCGCCAAGGCAGTGCATCATCACCTGCTGGCCATAGCAGATGCCAAGGATCGGCACGCCAAGGTCAAACACCCCGCGCGGCGGCATCGGCGCGCCTTCGGCAAAGACCGAGGCTGGGCCGCCGGAGAAGATCACGGCCTTGGGCGCGAATTCGGCCAGAAAGGCGTCGTCCACCTTGTTGAACGGGTGAATCTCGCAATAAACCTTCAACTCCCGCAGGCGTCGCGCGATCAGTTGCGTGACCTGAGAGCCGAAGTCGATGATGAGGAGGCGATCATGATGGGTCATGCGCCCGCATACGAAGGCGGGGGCAGAATCGCAAGGGGGAGGCGGGGCATCGCCCATGTTTTTGCATGCGCCCGTCCATCACCGCGCGTGATTTGGCCCCCCGCCGCACGGTGCCGCCCGGGGCCTGTCCGCGACATGTCGTTTTTGGGCGGCAAGCGGCGGAAATGGGGGACGGGGGCGCGGGCTTTGGCGGCATAAGGGCGCAAACTGCTTTTGGAGGCTTGGACATGAACGATGTGGCGGCAGGGCGCAGGGCGCGGGGCGGCGGCGGGGCCAGCCGGCGGGCCGAGCGGACGGCGATCAGCTTTGAAACCGCGCGGTTCATCGAGCGCAACATTCCCAATTTCGAGATCCTGAACGAAGAGGCGCTTCAGATCATCGAATGGAACGCGGAAACCGTGCTGGAAGAAGTCGGCGTCAACTTCGTCGAGAACCCGGCCGCGCTGGATCTGTGGCGGGCCGCCGGCGCCGATGTGACGGGGGAGCGGGTGCGCATTCCCCGTGGTCTGGCGCGCAAGCTCTGCGCCACCGCGCCGCGCAGCTTTACCCAGCATGCCCGCAACCCGGCCCGCAATGTCGAGATCGGCGGCAAGTCGCTGGTGCTGGCGCCGGTCTATGGCCCGCCCTTTGTCCGCGACATGGAAGGCGGGCGCCGCTACGCGACCATCGAGGATTTCCGCAACTTCGTGAAACTCGGCTATATGTCGAAATGGCTGCACCACTCGGGCGGCACGGTCTGCGAACCGACCGATGTGCCGGTGAACAAGCGCCATCTCGACATGCTGTTGGCGCATATGACCTTGTCGGACAAGCCCTTCATGGGCTCTGTCACCGAGCCCAGCCGGGCCGAGGATTCGGTCGAGATGGCCAAGATTCTGTTCGGGTCGGATTTCGTCGATCAGAACACGGTGATGACCAGCCTGATCAACATCAACTCGCCGCTGACCTTTGACGGGATCATGATGGGCGCGCTAGAGGTCTATGCCCGTGCCAATCAGGCGGCGATCATCTCGCCCTTTATCGTCGGCGGGGCCATGGCGCCGGTGACGGTGGCGGGGACGCTGACGCAGGTTCTGGCCGAGGGGCTGGCGGGTGGGGCCTATAGCCCGTTGTTACGCGCCGGGGTGCCGGGGATCCTTGGGGGCCTTTGCACCCCCTTC
>CALLZQ010000536.1 GCA_937858255.1 uncultured Tabrizicola sp. | reverse complement strand
CGGGGCAATCCCATAGCGTTCCGCGCGGAGCCAAATATTCGCACCATTCATCGCCCAAGGCTTCGCGTAAAAGGCCCAGGTTTCGATCTTGATTGGCTCTGCTATCGTGCAGTTCAAAGAACATGGCGAGAATGACACAAAAACTGTCTTTGGGTTGCCAGGGTTCTGGTGTGGCCGAGAGGAGGATGTATTCAAACGGGCGAGATTTAAGGCTCTTGAGCCCGGCATTAACCCCGGCTGCATAAGCCTCGGCAATGGCGCGATGTGTCGCCTGCGGGCTGGCAATCACCACCGCCTCGACCCGGGGGTCGGCGACCAGCGCCTGCCAGTTTTCGGCGGCGCGGGCAAAACCATAGGCGCGGGCATAGCCTTGGGCCGAGGCCAGCGATGTCGCCGCGACCATCTCAAGCCGGGGGCGCAGCGGGGTGTCGAACACGGCCCCCACAGCAGAGAGCGCGACGGCATGCGCCTTGCCCATATAGCCGCCGCCGACCAGGCCGATACCGATCTCGGTCATTCCGCACCCCCCGTCACATCGCCGGTTGCCTGTGATTTGCAACCGGTTGCAAATGTCATAGGGCCTTTGCGCCCGCATCGCAATCGAAATCAGTGCGGCGGTGGGGCAGGGGTCAGAGGATAGCGGGACTGGACGAGACCGCCCGACGGAATTCTTCAAAAAAGCTGGCGGCGAGTTTTTTCGCCGTGCCAAGGATCAGGCGAGAGCCAAGCTGGGCCAGTTTGCCGCCGATGTCGGCCCGCGCCTCATAGCGCAGCAGCGTTTCTTCGCCGCGCTCTTCCAGTGTCACCACCGCGCCGCCCTTGGCAAAGCCCGCGACGCCGCCATTGCCCTCACCCGTTAGGGAAAACCGTTCGGGCGGGGCCTCGGGCGCCAGCGTGACACGGCCTGAGAACCGTGCCTTGACCGGCCCGATCTTGAGGACGACCTTGGCCTCCAGTTCGGTGTCGGACAGGCGCGTCAGTTCCTCGCAGCCGGGAATGCAGAGGCGCAGGATTTCAGGGTCTTGCAGGGCCGTATAGACCCGGCCCCGCGGGGCGGGGATCAGCAGTTCGTCACTCAGTTCCATGGTATTCCTCTAGCAACAGGGAAGTTTGATTTGCGCCAGAATGGCACTCTGCTCGGCATTCGGCGGGGCAAAGAGGCGCGCCAGCAGCCCCGGGCGGGTGGGGACCTCGGGCGCGGCAGCGGCCTCGACGAATGCTTCTTCGGGCGTCTCGGCTGCGGGCCGTTCACCCGACCGGCGCCACAGCGTGATCTCGGCCAATATCGACAGGGCGATTTCCTCGGGCGTGATCGCGTGAATATCCAGTCCCGCCGGCGCCTTGACCCGGTCTAGGGCCGCCGCGCCAATCCCGCCCGCCATCAGCCGCTCGGAGAGGGCCGCGAACTTGCGCCGAGAGCCGACAAAGGCGATCTGGTCGGCCCCGGCGGCAAGCGCGGCGCGCAGGCCCGCCTCATCGCCCTTGCCTTGGGTCGCGACGATGATGAACCGCTGACCCGCCGGCAGCGCCTCCAGCGCAAAGCCGTCCTGCACCAGATCGGCGGGCCCCCCCGCCAACCCCCGCGCCCCCAGAGTGCGGGGCCGATCGAACCCCCCG
>CALLZQ010000535.1 GCA_937858255.1 uncultured Tabrizicola sp. | reverse complement strand
ACCATGGAAATCAGGATGCCCATCCCCAGCGAGGCGACGGCCAGATAATAGCCCTTCAGCCGCAAGATCGGCCGCCCGACCAGCCAGGCCAGGGCTGCCGTCACCGCCGCCCCCAACAGAATCGCAAGCGCCGGGTGCAGGCCCCAATGCAGCGGGGCCAGCGCGCAGGCATAGGCGCCGATCCCGGCAAAGCCCGCATGGCCAAGGCTGATCTGCCCGGCCCAGCCGGTCAGGATGACGATGCCGGTAACGGCCAGCGCATTGACAAAGATCAGCGCCCCGACCCGATAGTAAAAGCCCGAGGGAAAGAACACCGGCGCCAGCGCGATCAGCACGACAAGGGCCAGCAGGGTTGCGGATTTCGGAGACAGTCGCATGGTTACACCCGTTCGGTCGATTTGCGGCCGAAAAGACCCTGCGGCAGGAAAAACAGCACGCCAAGGATCACGACAAAGGCGGCGGCGTCCTTGTATTGCGAGGACAGGTAGCCCGCCGTCAGCCCTTCGAGCACCCCCAGCAGAAAGCCCCCCACCAGCGCCCCCTTGGGATTGCCCATCCCGCCCAGCATGGCCGCCGCAAAGCCCTTGAGGGCAAAGGCCAGCCCGACGTCATAAGAGGTCAGCGTGATCGGTGTCACCAGCACCCCGGCCAGCGCACCGATCCCGGCGGAGAGTGCGAAGGAAAGCGTCATCACAAAGGGCGTGTTGATCCCGACCAATTGGGCCGCAAGCCGGTTGTTCGAGGTCGCCAGCACCGCCCGGCCCAACAAAGTCCGGGTAAAGAACAGCCACAGCCCGACAAAGACCGCGATGGCGCCACCGATGACCCAAAGGCTCTGCGGCAGGATCGTCGCCCCCCAAAGGCGCAGCGGATCGTCCCCCGAAAAGGCGGGGAAGCTGTGGATCTGCTTGTCGAAAACCAGTTGCGCCCCGCCACGGATAAAGATCGAGACCCCGATGGTAATGATGACCAGCGAAACGACAGGCGCCCCCCGGGCGGTTTCGATGGCCAGCTTGTTCATCGCCACGCCCAGCGCCGCCGTCGCCACAATCGCGGCCAGCGCCGCCAGGGGCAGCGGCGCCCCCGCACCATAGGCAAAGACGGTCATCATGCCGCCCAGCATGACGAATTCGCCCTGGGCGAAGTTCACGACATCAGAGGCATTGTAGATGATGGTAAAGCCCAGGGCGACCAGCGCATAGACCGCGCCGACCGTCACCCCGGATAAAAGAAATTGCAGAAGTTCCGACATGCGTCCCAGCCCCCGAAGCCCCGAATGAAGGATCGCCGCGCCCCGGTGTCAGGGGCGCGGCAGCCGGATTTACTGGACCAGCGTCCACTTGCCGTCCCGGATTTCCAGCATGCGGAAGGCAGAGAGATCGAGGCCAAGGTGATCCTCGGGGGTAAAGCTGTAGATGCCGGTGGTGCCGGCCAGACCCGACGTTGCCTCGATCGCGTCGCGGATCGCGGCAGGCTCTGCCGAACCGGCGCGGGCGATGGCGTCGGTCATGATCAGAAAGGCATCATGGGCATAACCGCCAAAAGTGCCGACGGGGGTGCCGGTCTTGGCCTCGAACATCGCCTTGTAGCCATCGACCACCGGCTTTTGCGGATCGTCGGCGGCCAGAAGATCGGCAACCAGCAGCGCGGTGCCCGGCAGGCGCACGCCCTCGGCCGCATCGGCACCGGCCAGTTCGATAAACCCGTCCGAGGCCACGCCATGCGACTGGTAGAACGGCAGTTCGATCGCCAACTGCTTGTAATTGCGGGTCACGATCGACGGCCCCTGACCGAATCCAGGATTCAGGATCGCCTGCACGCCCTCGGTGCTCTTGATCTTGGTCAGTTGCGCGGTCATGTCCGCGTCTTTGGGATCATAGGTTTCTTCGGCAAGGATCTCGATGCCATAGGTCGGCGCCGCCGCGTTGCACTGCGCCTGCATCGAGGCCCCGAACCCATCGGTGCCGGCGATCATGCCGATCTTGCTGATGCCTGCCTTTTGCATGTCCTCAAAGATCTTCTGACAGGCCATGCGGTCGGTATGTGGGGTCTTGAACGTATAGGGTTTCACCGGGTCGATGATGTCGATGGCCCCGGCCAGCGAGATGAAGGGGATCTCGGCCTCTTCGGTCACGGCCAGAATGGACATGGTGGTTCCCGTGGTGGTTCCGCCGATGATGGCAACCACCTCGTCATCCTCGACAAGGCGGGTGGCAAAGGTGCGGGCCTTGTTCGGATCGCCATTGTCATCATAGGCGATCAGGCTGATCTCTTCGCCATTGATGCCCCCCTTGGCATTCAGCTCCTCGACCAGCATTTCCAGCGTCTTCAGCTCGGGATCGCCCAGAAAGGCGGCAGGGCCGGTCGACGACAACGAAGCACCGATCTTGATTTCGGCCATGGCGGGGAATGCCAGGGCGACCAGGGCCGTGGTAAAAAGAACTGTTTTCATGGGTCTCCTCCCAGAGAGTTTGCGATGGTGTTCAGGCCGCCAGTCGGCGCGACATCACCCGGCGAAAGCGGGTGGCGACGAAGGCGGTATCGGTCAGGCTGGCATTGCCGGCAGGATTGGCCCCGGTGACGTGAAAGTCGCTGAAGGCCGCAGACTGATTGACAAAGATATTGCCGGTCAGGTTGATCGAGAGATTCACCCCCGCCGATGCAAAGGCCGCTTCGGCCCGGGCGATCCGGGCCTCGTCGGTATCATAGAGGGCTGCTGTGATCGCGCCCTTTTCGGCCGCAAGGGCCGCGGCCTTGCCAATACCGGCATCAGCATCCTTTGCGGCGATCACCAGCGCGACCGGGCCGAAACATTCCTCGCCAGCCAGCGGGTCAGAGATGTCGACCGCCAGCACCAGCGGCCCGGCCTGACCTGCCGCCGCCCCCGGCCGCAAGACACGGCCCCTGGCCGCGCTGGCCTCGACCCGGGTGCGGGTGGCCGGATTGGCGAGGGTACCGCAGATGCCCGCCGCGCGGACCGGGCCCGTCACCAGCGCCTCAATGGCCGAGACCAGCGCGGCGGCAACCTCATCAAAGGATTTGTGCCCCTTGTCGGTCTCGATCCCGCCCGCGGGAATGTAGATATTCTGTGGCGAGGTACACATCTGCCCCGAATAAAGCGACAATGCGAAGGCCAGATTGGCGCACATGCCGTCAAGGTCTGTGGTCGCAGCGATAACCACGCTGTTGACGCCTGTCTCTTCGGTGAAAAGCGGGGCCTGGCGGGCATTGTCGCGCAGCCACCCGCCAAAGACAGAAGAGCCGGTATAGTCGATCAACCTGATTTCTTGCCGGGTGGCCAGCGCCTTGGTGATCTCGGCCCCCGGCTCATCCACGGCCAGCAACACAGCATCGGCGGGAAGCCCCGACTCGATCAGCACTTCGCGCAGGATGCGCACCGTGAGGGCCAGCGGCAGGGGGGCACTGAGGTGGGGGTTTTGGGTTAACGGATTGTCGGTGGGCCTGCTGGGGGAAAAGGGGGGGGGAGGAATTCCGTGTCGGAAAGGTGTTGCAGCCAATGGTCAGCGCGATGCCGGCGGGGCGCAGGGTCCAGACCTTGTCCAGCACGATCGGCGCGGCCTTGCCCTGCGGCTTTTCCCAGCGGGCGCGGGGGGCAAAGCGGATCATCTCGGCATAAGCTGCGGCCACAGCCTCAAGGCCGCGATCCTGCGCATGCGGGCCACCTGCCTGAAACGCCATGGCAAAGGCCTGTCCGGTGGTCTGCATTGTGGCATTGCCCATCAGGAAGCTCTGCCGGTTCAGACGTGCCAACGCCTCAAGGCAGAGACCAACGCGCGTTTCCACCGAGGCGGCGGCTAGGGCCGGGGCGGCAACCTTGGCGGCGGCAATCAATTCATCCGGCGTGGCGGCGGGGTAACGGATTGAGAGTGCGGGCCCGAAGGGCGAAACCTCGGCCCCGGCCCATGCCTGCCCCGGATGGCCGGGCAGGTCGAAATCCCGCCCCATCAGCGCAGCGAAAGCGGCTTCGCCCTCGGCCTTGGCACTTTCGCCATAGATCTTGCCGCTCGGGACCTCTGGATAAGGGGTCCAGTACTCGCGGCATGCAAGAGCCGTTACGGCCGACATAAGCGTCGGCCGGTGACAGTCGAAATAATCCGACATGTAATCCTCCTGTCAGGGGGAAAGCCCGCCGACAGGTTTATCATTGACCGGCCGGTCGGTTTATGCAAGACATTTTTCAGGGCATCCGGCGATTGGCTCCGGAGGGGAGGAAATCTTGATGACCACATCCGAAACCGTCTTGGCACGCAGGGAGGAAGGCGTCCTGCGGCTGACGCTGAACCGGCCTGAAAAGCTGAATTCCTTCAATGAAGAGATGCATCTGGCGCTGCGCGCCCATATTCAGCAGGCGCATGAGGATGAGGCCATCCGCGCCATCCTGCTGACCGGCGCCGGGCGTGCCTTTTGCGCGGGGCAGGATCTGGGCGACCGCGATCCCCGCAAGGGTGGCCCTGCCCCGGATCTGGGCCGGACGCTGGACCAGTTCTACAACCCCACATTGCGTCTGATTCGCCGGCTTGAGAAACCGGTGATCTGCGCGGTGAACGGTGTGGCGGCAGGGGCCGGGGCGAATATCGCCCTTGCCTGTGACATTGTGCTGGCGGCGAAATCGGCGAAATTCATTCAAGCCTTTGCCAAGATCGGGCTGATCCCCGATGCGGGCGGCAGTTGGTCGCTGCCGCGCATTCTGGGAGAGCCGCGCGCCAAGGCGCTGGCCCTGACCGCCGAGCCCCTGCCCGCCGAAAAAGCCGCCGACTGGGGCCTGATCTGGAGGGCGGTCGAGGATGGCGATCTGATGGCCGAGGCGGAAAAGCTCGCACAATCCCTTGCCGCCGGCCCCACCCTTGGCCTGGGCCTGACCAAGCGGTTGATTCACGCCGCCGCCACCAACACGCAGGACGAACAGCTCGACATGGAGCGCGACCTGCAACAGCAGGCCGGTCGCAGTGCCGATTATGCCGAAGGCGTCACCGCCTTTCTGGAAAAGCGCGGCGCGAGGTTCACCGGCAAATGAAACCTGTCGCGCAAATGACCCCTCAAGAGCTTGCCGAAGCCTCGGCCCGCGCCCTTTGGAACGAGGATTCCGCCAGCCAGCGGCTTGGCATGGTGCTGGATCATCTGGCCCCCGGTGAGGCAACCTTGTCGATGATTGTCACCGAGGCGATGACGAATGGCCATGGCACCTGCCACGGCGGCTATATCTTTACCTTGGCCGACAGCGCCTTTGCCTTTGCCTGCAACGGCTATAACCAGCGCACCGTGGGGCAACATGCCTCGATCACCTATCTGGCCCCCGGCCACTTGGGCGACCGCCTGACCGCCACCGCCCGAGAGTTGTCGCGTCAGGGCCGCTCAGGCGTCTACGACGTGCGCATCACCAATCAGGAGGGGGCGCAGATCGCCGAATTCTGCGGCCTTTCGCGCACCGTTAAGGGCACCCATTTGCCGGTCGGCGATTGACCGGGCACCGCAGTTCCAAGGGAGGAAACCATGGAAGACATTACCCCCCGCAAAGCGGATCTCGATCCGATCGAGATCGCCTCACGCGATGAAATCGAGGCGCTGCAATTCCACCGCATGAAGCGGTCGCTGAAACACGCCTATGAAAATTCGGCCTTTTACCGCAACCGCTTTGTCGAGGCGGATGTCCATCCTGAGGATTTGAAAAGTCTCAGGGATATTGCCAGGTTCCCCTTTACCACCAAACAGGATCTGCGCGACACCTACCCTTTCGGCATGTTCGCCGTACCGCGCAACAAGCTGGTTCGGGTACATGGCTCCTCGGGCACGACGGGCAAACCGACAGTGGTGGGATATACCGCCAGCGACATTGATGTCTGGGCCAATCTGATCGCCCGCTCGATCCGCGCTGCGGGCGGGCGTCCAGGCGACATGCTGCATAACGCCTATGGTTATGGGCTGTTCACCGGCGGGCTTGGCGCGCATTACGGGGCCGAGCGGCTGGGCTGCACCGTGGTCCCGATCTCAGGCGGGCAGACCGAGCGTCAGGTGACACTGATCACCGATTTTCAGCCGCAGATCATCATGGTGACCCCCTCTTACATGCTGTCGATTCTGGATGAATTCCGCCGTCAGGGCATCGACCCGCGGCAATCCTCGCTCAAGGTGGGCATTTTCGGGGCCGAACCCTGGACCAATGCGATGCGCGAGGAAATTCAAGAGGCTTTCGACATGCATGCGGTCGATATCTATGGCCTGTCGGAAATCATGGGACCGGGCGTCGCGCAGGAATGCGTGGAAACCAAGGATGGCCTGCATATCTGGGAAGATCATTTCTACCCGGAAATCATCGACCCGGTGACGGGTGAGCCGCTGCCCGATGGCGAGATGGGCGAGCTGGTCTTTACCACCCTCACCAAAGAGGGGCTGCCCATGGTGCGCTATCGCACCCGTGACCTGACGCGCCTGCTGCCCGGCACCGCCCGCTCGATGCGGCGGATCGAAAAGATCACCGGCCGCAGCGACGACATGATCATCTTGCGGGGCGTCAACGTCTTTCCCACCCAGATCGAAGAGCAGATCCTGAAATGCAACGGCCTTGCCCCGCATTTTCAGATCGAACTGGCGCGTGACGGGCGGATGGACAACATGACCGTCCATGTCGAATGCGCCCCCGATCAGACGGATGCCGATGCCCGCGCCACATCGGCAAGGGAACTGGCGCATCACATCAAGGCAATCGTCGGCGTCTCGACCCGCATCAATGTGACCGATCCCTATGCGATTGCCCGATCCGAAGGCAAAGCCAAGCGGGTGGTGGACAACCGACCAAAAGGCTGACCGTCCGGTCGGTGACAAATAGCCCTGCATGGGGTAAAGGGGCAGAAATGCCCCTTTACCTTTGGGCCGAGAAACAGAAAGCACAAGACGACAATGGCACGCACCAGAGCGGCAGATTTCGAGGAAAAGCAGCGCGGCATCTTGGAAAATGCGGCACAGGTCTTTGCCGAGCAGGGGATGGAAAAAGCCTCGATGTCCCAGATCGCCAGC
Organism: uncultured Tabrizicola sp.; assembly: GCA_937858255.1. Lineage (GTDB taxonomy): Bacteria > Pseudomonadota > Alphaproteobacteria > Rhodobacterales > Rhodobacteraceae > Pseudotabrizicola. The sequence continues at coordinate 1,779 of CALLZQ010000535.1, read as the reverse complement.
GTGGCGCAGGTTTCAAAGGCGTTGCTCTACCATTATTACCCCAGCAAGGACGCGCTGATCTTCGCCATCATCATGTCGCATCTCGAAGAGCTGGATCTGGCGATAGAGGCCGCCGACGACCCTGCCCTGCCGCCCGAAAAACGGTTGCGCAAACTGGTGGGAACGGTGCTTGAGGCCTACAAGGGGGCCGATAACCAGCACAAGGTGCAGCTTAATGCCACCGCCGCCCTGTCGGATGAGCAAAAGGCCGAGATCACCGCATTGGAACGGCGGATCGTGCGGCGGTTCTCAGCCGTGCTGGATGAGGTGAACCCGGGCCTGAACAGCAAGGATCGCCCCCTTCTGATGCCTGTCACCATGTCGCTCTTCGGCATGATGAACTGGGTCTATATGTGGTTCCGCGACGGGGGCCGCATCAGCCGCGACGATTATGCCGATGTGGCCACCACCCTGATCCTTGAGGGGATCAAGGCGGTCAGGTAGGCGCGCCCCGCCACTCAGTCGCCTCCGCGCACGATCCGGGCCTGAAAGCAGTTGTTCCGCGCCGACCGCAGATCGACAAAGCTGATCTCCTCGCGGGCCAGAAGCGCGGCCGCATAGGCGACGACCTCATCCCTGGGAACCACCCTGCCCGTGCCATAGCGGATGCGCTGATCTGCGGTATAGCCTTTCAGCAGATAGTCCGGGCTTTCGAGGAGGCGGGACCCCCGGGCCGGACCAGGGCTGACACTCACCGGCGCAGAGAAAGATCGGCCCGGTCTCGGCATAGGGGTGCAGACTGTCGAAGGGCCGATAGGCCAGGATCAGCATTTCCGCCCCCTCGGGGATAAAGCAAAGGCAATGCCGGCACGGGTTGCCCGCGCCATCCGATACCGCGCGTTCGGCTGTCATCCCGTTGGCATCGGGACCGCCGGCGCGCAAAGCCCGCACCGTTTCGGTGGGAAGGGGAAGAAATCTTGGTTCTTGCATCGGACACCTCTGGTTTTTCAGCGTCCCAATTTGCCGTCTGGCGGTGTTGATGAAACCCGGATCTTGCGCATTCCCCGGCAGGTCTGGTCATTCCCCCGGCGCGTTTGGCACGGCAAGGCCGGACAGCACTTTGGGATCATAGGCCGGGGCCTCGGCCCGCCGCCGCCCGGGTTCGGGCGCCGTCAGCGGGGCGGCGGGACGCAGCTTTTCCGGCGCCTCCAGCGCCAGTCGCTGATAGATCGCCGTGCCCTTGGACTTCCAGCCGATTTCCTCATCGGACAATTCGCGAATTACCCGGGCCGGAGAGCCGACCGCGAGGCTGCGGGGCGCGATCACCGCCCCCGCCTTAACAAAGGCGAGTGCCGCAATGATGCTGTCGGCGCCAACCACCGCCTCATCCATCACCACGGCATTCATCCCGACCATGGCGTTCCGCCCGATCCGGCAGCCGTGCAGCACGGCGCCATGGCCCATATCGCCCGCCTCCTCGATGATCACATCCTTGCCGGGAAAGGCATGGACGACGCAGGTTTCCTGTAGATTGCTGCCCGCCTCCATCACGATGCGCCCGAAATCCCCGCGCAAGACCGCACCGGGGCCGATATAGCAGGCCGGGCCAATGATCACATCGCCGACCACCACCGCCTCGGGGTGAACAAAGGCGCGGGGGTCCACCACCGGCACAATCCCGTCCCAGGACCAGATGCTCATGTTTCCCCTCTCAAAAGGGACAGCGGTTCGGATCGAACGCCCGGGCGCGATTTTCCATGGGCCGGTGCCGCGCAAGACTGTCCAGCGCGGCATATGCCC
>CALLZQ010000534.1 GCA_937858255.1 uncultured Tabrizicola sp. | reverse complement strand
CCTCGCCGGGCGCCCGGCGGGGGATCGGCCCGACCCGGGGCCGGTGGTCTGCGCCTGCTTTGGCGTGGGGCGCAACACCATCGCCGCCGCGATTGCCGAAGGCGGCTGCCTGACGGTCGAGGCCTTGGGTCAGAAATTGCAGGCCGGCAGCAATTGCGGCTCTTGCAAGCCTGAGCTGGCGGCGCTGATCGCCCGTTTCCGCCCGCAACTGAAAGAGGCCGCCGAATGACCCATCTGCCCGCGCCTGACCAGTTCGCCGCCCGTCCGGGGCGCATCAGCCTGATCGGGGCCGGGCCGGGGGCGGCGGATCTGCTGACCCTGCGGGCGCTGCGTCGCCTGCAAGAGGCCGAGGCAGTGTTCTATGATCGTCTGATCGACCCCGAAGTGCTGGCGCTGATCCCGCCGGGGGCCGAGCGGGTGAATGTCGGCAAAGAAGTCGGGCGCTGCAAATGGCCGCAAGCCCGGATTGATGCCGCTATCGTCATGGCAGCCCTGCGTGGCCTGCGGGTGGTGCGGCTGAAATCGGGCGACCCGTCGGTTTTTGGCCGCGCCGCCGAGGAAATCGCCACCGCCCGCGCCCATGGCATCGAGGTCGAGGTGATCCCCGGGGTCACTGCCGCCTCTGCCGCCGCCGCCAGCACCCTGCGTCCCCTGACCGAGCGCGGGCGGTTCGACCGGTTTCTGATGCTGACCGCGACATCGCTAGAAGGGGCCTTGCCCGATCAGATCGCCCGCTCGGTCGCCCCCGGGACACGGGTGGCGATTTATATGGGCGTGCATCTGGCGGGTGCCCTTGCGGTTCAGTTGATAGAGGCCGGGGTGCCGGCATCCAGCCCGGTGATGCTGTGCGAGCGGGTGGGAACGGCGCAGGAGCGCGCCGTCGAGGCGCGTCTGGATGGGCTGGCCGAGGCGATTGCCGCCCATGCCATCCAAAACCCCGCGGTGATCTTTGTCGATGTCGAGCCGGTGGCGGCGCCGGTCGCTGCCGGTAAACCCGCCCAGATGGCCAAGGTCAGCCTCTGAGCCTTAGAACCACTGGCCGGGCTCCATCAGCCCCAGATCCATCAACTGCTGGCTGTGCCATTCAAACGGCACCGTATTGCGCCAGCGAAAATCGCTGATGCCAAAGCGCGAACCGGGATTGGTCCGCAGCGCCTTGGCGGTGCGGAACGACACCACCGCCGTCGTCAGATTGTTATGCCAGGGGCAGGCATAGGTGTTCATCTCTTCGTCGTTCAGCGTGTAATCGGGCCGCAGACGCAGACCCGGCTTGCATTTGAACAGGCAAATGCGGTCGATCTTGCGTCGCTCCCACGGCACATGCTCTTCAAAGCGCCACCGCAGCCCGCCAAAGAAATCGAGCTGCCGCTCTTTGGGATAATTGTTGTTCGCCGCATCGGGCCGGCCAAGCGCGTAATAGCCCGAGCGGTCGAGATGCGCATCCTCGAGCGAAACCGCATTGGGAAAGGCCGCCAGATCCCCCGCATAGAGGTCGATCACATAGGACAACAACGCCTCGCGCCGCTCTTCCATGTGAAAAGCGATCAGTTCGCGGATGTTGCGGTTTTCGCAAAACGGGTGAAACAGATACTCGCCATTATAGCAGTAAAACAGCCAGACCCCCGGCGCGGCCTCGATCAGCGGGTTGATGCCATTGATCAGCGCGCCCTCTGCATGGACGTTGTAATCGACCCGGTGGATCGCGGCCTCAAGCGCGGGCGGCAGCGCGATTTCTGCCGGGGCCAGCAGGATCACCTCACGGAAACCAGCCTTCTGATGGTGGCGCAGGGTGGTGTCGATCTCGACATCATCCTCGGCAAAGACAACCGCGACAGGCCCCTTGGCCAGCGCGGCGCGGCCATTGGTCAGGAATTCGGCAAGACTGGCGTGGCGCATCGGATCGCGGTCCCGGTTGAACGCTGCCAGAATCTGCCAAGCCTGCCCGCGTTGCAAGCCCGCAAAGCCGGCGGCATGCAGATTGGCGCGCGCCCGCGTTGCGGCGCAGGCCCGGCTGATGTAGAACCGCCCCCTGATCCCGCCGAGGTAGATGCGATGTCGGAACCGAAAAAGCTGTTCATCAAGACCTATGGTTGCCAGATGAATGTCTATGACAGCGAGCGCATGGTCGAGGCCATGGGCGCCGAGGGCTATGTTACCACGGATCGCGCCGAAGAGGCGGATATGGTGCTGCTGAACACCTGTCATATCCGCGAAAAGGCCAGCGAAAAGCTCTATTCCGATCTGGGGCGCCTGCGCCCGCTGAAAGACGCCCGTCCCGATCTGAAGATCGGGGTGGCGGGCTGCGTCGCCCAGGCCGAGGGCGAAGAGATCCAGCGCCGCATGCCGCTGGTCGATATCGTGGTCGGCCCGCAGGCCTATCACCGTCTGCCCAAATTGGCGCTGGCCAAGGGGCCGCAGGTCGACACCGAATTCCCCGAAGAGGACAAGTTCGAGCATCTGCCCGAACGCAAGGCCAAGCGTGGCCCGACAGCCTTTCTGACCGTGCAAGAGGGCTGCGACAAGTTCTGCGCCTTTTGCGTGGTGCCCTATACCCGCGGCGCCGAAGTCAGCCGCCCGGTTGAACGCATCCTGCGCGAGGCGCGCGATCTGGTCAGTCGCGGGGTGCGCGAAATCACCCTCTTGGGCCAGAACGTCAACGGCTATCACGGGGCAGGGGCGGGTGGAGCATGGACCCTCAGCCGGCTGATCCGCGCCTTGGCCGAGGTTGAGGGCCTAGACCGCATCCGCTATACCACCAGCCACCCCAATGACATGGATGACGATTTGATCGCGGCCCACGGAGATCTGCCCCAGTTGATGCCCTATCTGCATCTGCCGGTGCAGTCGGGCAGCGACCGCATCCTCAAGGCGATGAACCGCAAACATACCCGCGACGATTATTTCCGCCTGATTGACCGGATCCGGGCGGCGCGGCCGGATATCCTGTTGTCCTCTGACTTCATCGTGGGCTTTCCCGGCGAGAGCGACCGGGATTTTGATGATACGATGGATCTGGTACGGCAGGTTGGCTACGGCGCCTCGTTCAGCTTCAAATACTCTGCGCGGCCCGGCACTCCGGCGGCAGAAAAGGCCGAGGTCGAGACCGAAGTGGCAGATGCCCGCCTGCAAACCTTGCAGGCCCTGATCACGCAACAGCAGAAAGCGGCGCAAGTGGCGATGATCGGGCGCGAGGTCGGGGTGCTTTACGAAAAGCCCGGTCGCTTGCCCGGGCAGATGGTTGGCAAATCCGATCACCTGCATGCGGTGCATGTGGAAGACCCGGCGGGCAAGGTCGGAGAGCTGGTCAGGGTGCGGGTCTCAGCTTCGGCTGCCAACTCCTTGGCGGGTGTCAGAATTTCCTGACTGTCATCATTGCCGGGGGTGGGTGAAAATCGTTTCCCCGGGGGAAACGGAACACGGCATGATTGTGGCGCCCACGCTGTCAGGCCGTGGCTTTTGCCACATAAATGCCCAAATTCATTCAGATTTCGCTTTACTTCACGATTTCGGGACGGCAATCCTAGCCCAAGTCTGCTCGTACAAGTCTAAAGAGAGAAGGGGCTGCGGCTGTGGAATATTTCTCCAAAGCATTGCGGATGGTCCTGGGGGGGGCTGCGCTTGCGGTCGGTTTGTCGGCTGCGACAACCGCCATGGCACAGGGCGCACCGCAGGTATCCGGTCAGATTGAATGGGGCGTCTGGATTGATGACGACGGGTGCATGCACTGGTGGGCCGATGGCGGGCTTGAGGGCTATATGGTTCCGCGCCGCAACCCGGCCAACGGCAAGCCCGTCTGCCTGAAGAAAAATACCTGTCTGGTGGAAAACACCGATACGCTCTTTGCCACCGACAGCGCCAAGCTGACGGCCGGCGGGCGTGACCGGCTGCGCTCCTTCTTCCAGCAGGCTGGTGCCTTTGGCTATGCGATCTATGGCCATACCGACAGCCGTGCCTCGGATGAGTACAACATGGGCCTGTCGCAGCGCCGCGCTGCCGCGGTGGCTTCGGTTGCCCGTTCGGTCGGCGCCCATGTCGAGCGCGAGATCGGTTTTGGCGAACGCCAGCCGGTTGCCTCGAACAGCACTGCGGCGGGGATGCAGAAGAACCGTCGCGTCGAAGTCGTCTGCTATCGGTGGTGAGGAACATGGCACAAAATATCGTAAGGCTCCTGGCCCTTCCTGCCGTTGCGGTGCTGTTGTCGGGCTGCGTGCAGGATGGCCTGACCCGCTATAACGGCGACCCGAACACCGTGATCGCGACCGGTGTGGACAAGGGGCGCGACAGCGGCGTGCTGCGCAATGGTCAGGCGGCGATCGCCTATGACCCGGATGGCTGCCAGAACTGGATCATGGATGACGGTGTCGAAGGCTATTCGACCCCGCGTTACGACCCGGCCTCGGGCCTGCCGGTCTGTAACGACCGTTACCCGCCCGGCACGGTTCTGCGCAATTATCAGACGGGAACCGAAGGGATCCGCGATTACGTTCCCGGCCCGGGCATCCGCACAGTCGTGCGGCGTTAAGGCTAGGGGACCAAGGACTATCGCAAGGGCCGCGGCTTTCCGCGGCCCTTTGCTTTTGTGCCGGAATTCGCGCCAGCTTTATGACGGCAGGGTGAAATTTTACCGCCCCGTCCAATTCCCCCCTTGCCAGATAGTGTGACGAGGCGCACATTTTCTACAGGCCCTAGCTAGAAGGAGAACTCCTTGGGCATCAGCGCGCTGACCCCCCCGACCAAGTCCGAGGATATGGTGGAAACGGTCCTCGAATTCCCTGACAACCGGTTGTTGATCGAGCTTTGCGGCGAATTTGACCGTAACCTTGCACAGATCGAGCATCAGGCCGGGGTTCACATCCTGCGACGGGGCAACCGGCTGGTGGTGATTGGGGACAAGGGGGCGCGCGATCAGGCCTCGGCAGTGCTGCGCAGCCTTTATGCCCGTCTGGAAAGCGGCCGCTCGGTTGCAGCAGGCGATGTGGACGGCGCCTTGCGGATGGGCGGTGGTCTGGCGACCGAGAGTGAGCAGATCGAGATGTTCACGCCCGGGATGGAACTGCGGACCCGCAAGAAGCCGATCGAGCCCCGGACCGAGGCGCAAAAAGCCTATGTCGCTAATCTGTTCCAGAATGAGCTGGGCTTTGGCATCGGCCCGGCGGGCACGGGCAAAACCTATCTGGCCGTGGCGGTCGGGGTGACGATGTTCATCTCGGGCGCGGTGGAAAAGATCATCCTGTCGCGCCCGGCAGTCGAGGCGGGTGAGCGTCTGGGCTTCCTGCCCGGCGACATGAAGGAAAAAGTCGATCCCTATATGCAGCCGCTCTATGACGCGCTGAATGACTTCCTGCCGGCCAAACAGGTGCAAAAGCTGCTGGAGGAAAAGCGGATCGAGATCGCGCCGCTGGCCTTTATGCGCGGGCGGACGCTGTCGAACGCCTTTGTGGTGCTGGATGAGGCACAGAATGCCACAACCATGCAGATGAAGATGTTCCTGACCCGTCTGGGCGAGGGCAGCCGTATGGTCATCACCGGTGATCGCACGCAGGTTGACCTGCCGCGCGGCGTGACCTCGGGCCTGTCTGATGCCGAGCGTATCCTTAAGGGCGTTCGGGGGGTCAGCTTCAACTACTTCACCGCCAAGGATGTGGTGCGTCACCCGCTGGTGGCGCGGATCATCGAGGCCTATGAGGCCGAAGAGGCACAGGGCTGATACCGGCGATGTGGATGCCGATTGCAACGGCGCATGGGCTGCGATAGGCGCAGCCCATGGATTTTGAAGACGACGACTCCCCCCTGCCACTGGTCGATTGCGTGATCGAGGATCCGCGCTGGGAGGCGCTGGGGATTGAGGCGATTTCGCTGCGGGCCATCGGCGCGGCCCTGACCCAGCTTGACCTGCCAGAGACCGGGCTGACGCTCTGTCTTCTCGCCTGTGACGACACCCGCATTGCCACGCTGAATGCCGATTTTCGCGGCAAGCCGCAGCCGACCAATGTGCTGAGCTGGCCCTCGGACGAGCGGGCGGCGGAAACGCCGGGTGCGGCACCGGCGCCCGTGATCCCGGGCGATGCGGATATGCCCGAGGAACTGGGCGATCTGGCAATTTCCTATGATACCTGTGCCCGTGAGGCCGAGGCCGCGGGCAAGCCGATGGCAGACCATGTGACGCATCTTGTGATCCATGGATTTCTGCATCTCTTGGGATATGATCACATTGACGATGCCGATGCGGCGCTGATGGAAGGACTTGAGGTCGCCATACTTGCAAGGCTTGGTCTCGATAACCCATATTAGGCCCACATCCGCAGGACGGGTGGGTTGCCGGAAAAGGAAAGATGGGCAGTAGCAGCGACAGTACGGTTGCAGCGCAGGGCGCGCAGCCGATGGGGCGTGAGGGCGAAGACGAACCTCCGCAAAGGGGGTTTCTCGGGCGGTTGCTGGGGGCGTTTTCCGGGGCGGACAGTCCCAGCGCCGCGGAAGCCGCAGAAGAGGCGGCGCCTGCGGGCGGTGCGACCGGGGCCATGCAGGGACTAGGCGTCCTGCGGCGGCTGCGCGTCGATGATGTGGCCATCCCCAAGGCCGAGATGGTCGCCGTGCCCATTGACATCGGCCGCGATGAACTGGTCGAAGTGTTCCGCCAGCAGGGCTTTTCCCGCCTGCCGGTGTACAAGGGCACGATGGACCACCCGCAGGGGCTGATCCACCTCAAGGATCTGGCGCTGCAACATGGCTTTGGCGCCTCGGGCCGGTTTTCCCTGCGCAAACTGTTGCGGCCCTTGCTCTATGCCCCGCCCTCGATGCCCATCGGGGTTCTGCTGCAAAAGATGCAGCGCGAGCGGGTGCATATGGCGCTGGTGATCGACGAATATGGCGGTGTCGATGGTCTGGTGACGATCGAGGATCTGATCGAGACGGTGATCGGTGAGATCGACGATGAACATGACGTGGTCGAAGGGGCGCTGTGGAAAGAGGAAAAGCCCGGCGTCTTTGTCGCGCAATCCACCGCGCCGCTAGAAGAATTCGAGGCGGCGATCGGCCTGCGCCTGCGCGACGGCGAGGATGACAGCGAAATCGACACGCTGGGCGGGCTGGTGTTCCTGCGCATCGGCCGGGTGCCGGCGCGGGGCGAAATCGTGCCGCACGAAAGCGGGGCCGAGTTCGAGGTGCTGGACGCCGACCCCCGGCGGATCAAGCGGCTGCGGGTGCGCCTGCCCGGTGTTGCTGCGACCCCCGAGCCTGAAGCCAAGGCATCTTGAACCTGCGCGCCCGCCTCTCTGGCCTGCCGGGCCTGCCCGGATGGCGGGGGGCGGGGCTGCATCTGCTGGCAGGCGCCAGCATTGCCTTGGCGCAGGCGCCGCTCTTGGCGTGGTATCTGGGCTTTCCCGGGCTGATCTGGGCCTTGTCGCGTCTGGCGCGGGCGGAAACGCCGGCGATGGGGTGGTGGGCTGGCTGGCTGGTCGGCGCCGGATATTTCGCGGCCTCGCTCAACTGGATTGTCAATCCGTTCTTTGTCGATCCATGGGTCTATGGCTGGATGGCGCCCTTTGCGCTGGTACTGATGGCCTTTGGGCTGGGGCTGTTCTGGGCCGCAGCGGCGGCGCTGGCCGTGTTCCTGCCACAACGCCTGATGGCGATTGCTGCGTTTTTGTCGCTGGCCGAGCTGGGGCGGGGGGTTGTGCTGACCGGCTTTCCCTGGGCGCAGGTGGGGCATCTCTGGCTTGGCTCACCGGTTGAGCAGGGGGCGGCGCTGGTTGGGGCCTCGGGATTGACGGTGCTGACACTGGGGGCGGCGGCGCTGTTGGCGGGGCGCCGTCCGATGGGTATTGTCGTCGCGGGTGCGGTGCTGGTGGCGGCCTTTGGTTTTGGCCTGTGGCGCGAGGCTGCGCCCTTGCCGGCAGACCGGTCCGTTTCCCTGCGGCTGGTGCAGCCCAATGCCCAGCAACATCTGAAATGGGATCCTGAAACGGCGGGGCAACTATTCCGCCGGCAGCTTGATCTGACCCGCGCCGGTACGCCGGCGGAATTGACCATCTGGCCAGAGACGGCCATTCCCTACATCTTTGAATATTCGCCCGAGGTGCCCCAGATGATTGCCGGCGCCGCCGGCGGGCAGAAGGTCGCGCTGGGGGTGCAGCGGGTCGAGGGCGATCGCGGCTGGAACAGTCTGCGGCTGGTCTCGGGCACGGGCGAGGTGCTGGCGACCTATGACAAGCATCATCTGGTGCCCTTTGGCGAATATATGCCGCTGGGCGATCTGATCTATCGCTGGCTGGGGATCGGCGCCTTTGCGGCGCAGGTGGGCAATGGATATTCCGCCGGGCCGGGGCCGGCGGTTCTGGACCTGGGGCCAGGGCTGGGCCGGGTGTTGCCGCTGATCTGTTATGAGGCGGTATTTCCGCCCATTCCCCGCGCGGTGCCGCGCCCGGACTGGATGTTGCAGATCACCAATGACGCCTGGTTCGGCACGCTGACCGGCCCGTTCCAGCATTTTCAGCAGGCGCGGTTGCGCGCCATCGAGATGGGGCTGCCGCTGGTGCGCGTCGCCAATACCGGTGTCACGGCGATCATCGATGCCCGCGGAGGGGTGCGTCAGGCGCTGGCTTTTGGCACCCAAGGCGCACTGGACGCGGCGGGCCTGCCCCCGGCCCTGCCGCCGACAGCCTTTGCCCGCTGGGGGGACAGGCCCGCCTTCTTGTTGCTTTTTGGCCTGTTTGTCACGGCACTGTGGCGCCGCCGCCGCGCGGGGGGGGCTCGTGGTGGACCTCGTGGTAGCCGACGCTCACCTGCCGCTCCCGCATTCCCTCGACGTAGGCG
>CALLZQ010000533.1 GCA_937858255.1 uncultured Tabrizicola sp. | reverse complement strand
GGCTGCTGGCGGTGATGGCCAGCATGTACGCCGTCTTTCACGGACCAAAGGGTCTGCGGGCGATTGCCGAGCGGGTGCATTTCCTGCCCTCCCGCCTTGCCCGCGCGCTAAAGGCGGCGGGGGCCAAGGTTTCGCCCAAGGCCTATTTCGATACGATCACGGTCGAGGTGGGCGTTGGCCAGACCGGCATTCTGGCGGCGGCCCGGCAAGAGGGGCTGAATTTCCGCAAGATCGGCAGCGACCGCGTGGGCATCAGCCTTGATGAAACCACCGACGAACGGGTGCTGGTGCGCATCCTGCGCGCCTTTGGTATCGACGGCGTGCCGCCGCATCGCGCGACGCTGGGCTTCCCCGAGGCGATGGTGCGGGCCAGCGATTATCTCACCCATCCGGTGTTCCACATGAACCGGGCGGAATCCGAGATGATGCGCTATATGCGCCGCCTGTCGGACCGCGATCTGGCGCTGGACCGGGCGATGATCCCGCTGGGGTCCTGCACGATGAAGCTGAATGCGGCCGCCGAGATGATGCCGATCACCTGGCCCGAATTTGGCAGCCTGCATCCCTTTGCCCCTGCCGATCAGGCACAGGGCTATGCCGAGGCGATTGCCGATCTGAAGGACAAGCTGTGCGAGATCACCGGCTATGATGATTTCTCGATGCAGCCGAATTCGGGGGCGCAGGGGGAATATGCCGGCCTCTTGACCATTCAGGCCTATCACCGCGCCCGGGGCGATCATCACCGCAATGTCTGCCTGATCCCGGTGTCGGCCCATGGCACCAACCCGGCCTCGGCGCAGATGGTGGGGATGAAGGTCGTCGTCGTGAAATCGGCGCCAAACGGCGATGTGGATCTTGACGATTTCCGCGCCAAAGCGGCGGAGGCGGGGGAAAATCTGGCCGCCTGCATGATCACCTATCCCTCGACCCATGGCGTGTTCGAGGAAACCGTGCGTGAGGTGTGCAAGATCACCCATGACCACGGCGGGCAGGTCTATATCGACGGGGCGAACATGAACGCGCTGGTCGGTCTGGTGAAGCCGGGTGAGATTGGCGGCGATGTCAGCCACCTGAACCTGCACAAGACCTTTGCCATTCCGCATGGCGGTGGCGGGCCGGGCATGGGCCCGATTGGCGTGCGTGCCCATCTGGCACCGCACTTGCCGGGCCACCCGGAAACCGGCGGGACTGTGGGGCCGGTCTCGGCCGCCCCCTATGGCTCGGCCTCGATCCTGCTGATTTCATGGGCCTATTGCCTGATGATGGGCGGCGAGGGGCTGACACAGGCCACCCGCGTGGCGATCCTGAACGCGAACTATATCGCCGCGCGACTGGCGGGCAGCTATCCGATCCTGTTCATGGGCAACAAGGGGCGTGTCGCGCATGAATGCATCCTCGACACCCGGCCCTTTGCCGAGGTGGGCGTGACGGTCGATGACATCGCCAAGCGCCTGATCGACAATGGCTTTCACGCGCCCACTATGTCGTGGCCCGTGGCGGGGACGCTGATGGTGGAACCGACCGAGAGCGAAACCAAGGCCGAGATCGACCGCTTTATCACCGCGCTGCTCGCCATCCGCAACGAGATTGCCGAAGTCGAGCGCGGCGAGATGTCAGCCGAGGACAGCCCCCTGCGCCACGCCCCGCATACCGTGGGCGATCTGGTCGCGGAATGGGACCGGAAGTATACCCGCGAACAGGGCTGCTTCCCGCCGGGGGCCTTCCGCGTGGACAAATACTGGCCGCCGGTCGGGCGGGTGGACAATGTCTATGGGGATCGCAATCTGATCTGCATCTGTCCCCCGGTTGAAAGTTACGCCGAAGCAGCAGAATAAGGGCAGGGGCCGCACCGTAAGGGGGCGGCCCTTTCCACAATGGGGATGGCAATGTCGGATGTTGATCAGGCGGGACACGCCCCCGCCCGCGCCTTTCTGTCGGGGCTGGTGCAGGCGCTGCCCATTGTGCTGGGCTATTTCCCGATTGCCTTTTCCTTTGGCGTCGCGGCGACCCGGGCAGGGTTGACGGGGTATGAGGCGGTTTTCCTCTCGCTGGTCATCTATGCCGGGGCCAGTCAGTTTCTGGCGCTCGCCCTGGTGACCTCGGGCGCGCCCGCGCTGGTGGCGGCCTTTACCCTGATCGCGATGAATGTGCGCCATGTCCTTTACGGCCCGGCGCTGATGAAGCAGGCGGGGCCCGCGGCGGGCCTCGCGGGGCCGGCGCCCCCCCCGGGCCCCCCCC
>CALLZQ010000532.1 GCA_937858255.1 uncultured Tabrizicola sp. | reverse complement strand
AAGCAGGCGCGCCGCCGGCCAGGGCACGCATTCCGCCAGCACGACATCGGTCAGCGCCAGCAGTCGGGCATGGGCGGCGGGGCGATCCTCATCCTCGGGGCGCTCGGCGACAAAACGCTCCAATACCCTGTGAATCACCGTGCCCCGGTCGCGTGCGTCTGGCTGCGCCTTGATCGGATCAAGTACCGAGAGGTTCAAGATTTTGCGGGCATAGATTTCATAGGGGTCGCGGATCAGCGTCTCGACCGCCGTCAGCGCCAGTTCGCGGGGGCGGCTGTGCAGGGGCGGGCGCGGTGCCGGGCGGCGCACCGGGCGCAATTCCGCAGGCGGCCCGGACAGCGGGGGGTCGAGGGTTGCGGCCCAGTCGAGCCATTTCCGCCCCCGCCCCCGCATTTCGCCAAGGGCCTGCGGGCCGTGCCGGTCTGGCAGGCCCGAGATCAGATTGACCAGACGGTTGACCCAGCGTGAGGGCACCGTTTCGGCTTCGGCATTGCGCAGCGCTCGTGACAACACCACTTCGGGCGCCGCAATCGCCTGCTGAAAATCATGGGCCGCCAGACCGATGCGCCGTTCCGGCAGCAAAAGCCCTGCCTGCTGCCGCATCCGGCGATTCAGCCAGGGATCGGCGGGGGGCAAGGCTGGCCAGATTCCATCGTTCAACCCGGCCAGCAGAACCAGATCAGCCCCCTGAACCCGGGCCTCGATCGTCCCCCAGAAGCTGATCAGCGGATGCGGGGTCAGCGTCGCGCGAACCTGGCGGGCGGCGATCAGATCATCGAAAAGGTCACGGAATTCAGCGGCGCTCAGATCGCCGCCATGCCCTGCCTCGGCCGCCAGCTCGGTCATGAAGCCGAGCGCCTCTTCCCCTGCATCCTTGAGCCATAGCTCGCCCGATCCCTCGGCAGACGGGCCGCGCGCAAGCCGCTCGGCCGTGGTGCGCAATCGCTGCACATGATCGGCCAAAGGCAGCCGCCCGGGGGTTTCAAGACTGTCGATCACCCCGGCCAGGGCGGTGGCCCAGCCCAGCGCCCCCGGCTCGCCCCGCGGCGAGGCCCAGGACATCAGCGCCGCACCTGTCGGAAAGGCCGGCCCCTCACGCCGCAGTTTCAGTTCCAGATTGCGGGTCAACAGCAGATGCTCGCCCCGCGCCATTGCCGAGGCGGTCAGCGGATGTTTCAACAGGGCCAGCAACTGATCAGCCCCCAGCCGCTGACAGAACAGTCGGGTGATCTGGCGCAGAAAACGGCCCGGCGCTGATTGGTTCAGCGGCACGCCGGCACTGTCGTCGGGAATAATCCCCCAGCGCGCCAAGGCCGCGGCGACCTGGCGGGTCAGCATCCGGTCCGGTGAGATCAGCGCCGCCTTGCGCCCCTCTTCGGCGGCCTGACGCAAGACCAGCGCCAGTGCCAGCGCCTCTTGCCGGGGGGTCTTGGCCTCAATCAGGGTCAGGCCCGACATTGCGGCGGGCAGGCCGGGCAGATCCTGCCCCTCGACCAACCACTGATCGGTAACGGGCGCCGGGCGCAGCGCCAACGACAAGACGCGGTTGCGCGGTGCATCGGGCGGCACCGCCCCGGTCCAGGGCCTGATGTCGGCAGGGTGCAAGCCCGCCCGTTCGGCCAAGCGGTGAAAACGGAACTGCGGATGATCCTCAGAGGTCAGCGCATCGTCGAGGCGATCCCACACCGCGCGGGGCAGATCGGGGTCAACCCCGGGCAGAACCACGGCACCCTGCGGCAGCTGCGCAACCGCCTGCATGAACAAGGCGGTTGTCCCACGCGACCCGGTCGATCCGGCTACGATCAGCGGTGTTGTCGGTGGGGCATCTCGCCAGACTGCGGCCAGATGTTCGGCAAGCAGACGCTGGCGCCCCTCGGCATCGGGGGCATCTGGCGTGACGTAGAAGGGGGCAACAATGCCAAGAAAGGCACGGGTGCGGGCCCAATGTTCCGAAAAGTCAGAGACATCCAGATCGGCCAGCCGGTCCGGCCCGACGCCTTCGACCTGCATTTCGGACAAGAGGGCAGAAAGGCTCTCTGCCAAGTCAGCGATGGCAGCGCGCGGTGCAAGGTCAGGGGCCTTGTCCAGCAACCGCCCGATCAGAACGGTCAGTTCCAGCTTGCGCCGCAGCGCGGGCCGGGCAGGCGCCAGACCGGGCAAGACGAAATCGGCCCCCAGATCGGTGACCAGCCGCAGTCTGGGCAGGATACCCGGCGCCTCTGCGGCAAAGATCTCGGCCACCCGCCGCCGCATCCGGCTGCTGTTGAGGTAGAGCGTCACCCGGGCCATCGCCTCGGGGGGCTGCCCGGCCATGCGGGCGATCAGGCCGCGCACCAACTCTTGCGGGAAATCCACCCCGGGCGCGAGGCCGAACAGCCGGGGCTCATCAGCCCGGAACATGGGCCGCCCTCAGCATCGCTTCGGCCTCGGCGATCCCGCCCGGATGGCCCACATCGCACCAGTCGCCCTGATGGGTCACGGAATAGGCGCGCCCGGCCTGCATGGCCCGCGTCCATGGCCCATACAGGGAAAAGACCGTCTCCGCCTCATCCGCCAGCAGCTGCGGATGCAGGATCTGGGCGCCAAGGTAAAGTACACCGTCGCGCCCCCTTGCCCAATCGACGCGACCCGACGGATCCTGAACGAAATCGCTGCGCCCTGTCGCACTGCGCGCCTGTGCTGCCGGCAGAACAAGGAACAGCACATCCATCCGCGCCGCGTCCCAGGCCGCCAGAAGTTGCGACAGCGGGTTGGCGCCCGTCCAGACCGCATCGGTGTTCAAGGTCGCCACCGGCCCTTCACCCAGCAGCGGCAAGGCGTGACGCAGGCCACCCCCGGTATCGAGGATCTGCCCCGCTTCATGGGAAATGGCGACCCCGCTTCCCTGCAAATGCGCGGCAATCTGATCGGCCAGATAATGCGTGTTCACCACCTGCCGACACAGCCCTGCCGCCTGCCCGATGGCGCGGGCATGCTCCAGCAGGGGCCGGCCCGCCACCTCGATCAGCGGCTTGGGCCGGGTCGCAGTCAGCGCGCCCATCCGGGTTCCAAATCCTGCTGCGAACAGCATCAGGGGGATGTCTTGGCGCATTGCTCTTTGATCCGTTCAAGGGCAGCAGGGGTAGGCGGCGGCAAATCTGCCTCGCATAAGGCGCGCAGCTCGGCCAGGGCGGGGTGGCGCAGATTGGCCTGCAACTGGCCCCAGACCCGCGGGATTTTCTCGACATAACCCGGCTTGCCCGCCACAAGACAGAGCCGCGCGAAAATACCCAGGATCCGCAGGGCGCGCTGCGCACCAAGAATGGCAATCGAACGGTCCAGATCCTCGGCGCTTTCGCCCCGGTCCCGGGCAAAAACTGCTACAGCGGCCTGTGCTGCGCTGGCCGAGACATCGCGGCGCGCATCCTGGATCAGCGAGACCAGATCATAGGCGGGCTGCCCCATCTGCGCCAATTGAAAATCCAGCAGCCCGACGCGGGCCATCCCCTCGCGTCCGGGCAGATCCAGCAGGTTTTCGGCATGATAGTCCCGCATGATCATGACGCGGGGGCCGTC
>CALLZQ010000531.1 GCA_937858255.1 uncultured Tabrizicola sp. | reverse complement strand
TTCCATGTGCCATCGACGGCGGCAATCTCCAGCCGAAACGGCTGAATCATCCGCATCATCCGGGCGGCCGCGCCCTCGGACATCTTGGCCATGGTCCAGGGCCGCTTGGGCAAAAGCCGCGCCTCATGTTCTGCCGTGATCTGTTCCAATTGCCCTTGCAGCGCCTCGGGCGGCAGGGGGGAAAGAGTTCCGCGCAGATGAACCGCGATGTAATTCCACGTCGGCACCTGATCGGGCACCTCTTCATGCGGGCCATACCAGTCGGGGCTGATGTAATGCTGCGGCCCCTGGACCGCCAGCAGGGCCCGACCGGGCAGCGCGGCCCGGGCGATGGGATTCGACCGGGCCAGATGCAGATCGGCAACCGCGCCCTCGGGTGACAGCACAAAGGGCACATGTGCGGCAAGTGGACCTTCGGGGCTATTAATCGTCAGCATGCCGAAACCAACCTGCCGGGCATAGGCAAGGTTATCCTGGGCGGGGGTTTGGCGAAAGGCGGGATTGGGGTGCATGGGCTACCTCCGGGCAAGCAAGATTGTGGTGGCGATGGCCATGGACACGGCGAGAAACCCGATCCCCGAACCAAGGGGCAGGGCGATCGCTGCCCGCAGGCCTAGAATGGTCCCCCATCCCGGTGCCGCAAGCAGGGTGCCGGCAAGAGTCCCCGCAATCGCCAGCCCCAGAAGGCAGATCGCGATATCCGTCAACAGACCGGCTACCCCGGTCTTTCTGGCCAACAGCGGATGCACGATCCACTGCCCCAGCGCGGCGAAGGCGGCAAGGGCCAGCGCCATCACATCAAGACGGCCCTCGCCGGCGATTGATATGGCCAGGATCGCCACCGCAAAGGGCAGCGCGTTGCGAATCCTTTTCCAGGCAGGTGTCACTCTCGGGTTTCCCTGTGCGGCATGCGGAAAACAAAAGGCCGCCCGGTTTCCCGTGGCGGCCCTGTCTGTCCCTCGTCGATTTTGACGATCAGCCCTGACGGGCCTTGTAACGCTTTTGCGTCTTGTTGATCACATAGACGCGGCCTTTGCGGCGCACGATCTGGCAATCGCGGTGACGCGTCTTCAGCGAACGGAGCGAGTTGGCAACCTTCATGGTCGTCCCTTCTCTTGTCGCGGCGCATCACGCGCCAGATGAAAACATATGCCCCCGCGAACGGGGGCGGCGAATGGTGGGCGGTACTGGGATCGAACCAGTGGCCACTACGATGTCAACGTAGTG
>CALLZQ010000530.1 GCA_937858255.1 uncultured Tabrizicola sp. | reverse complement strand
GCAGATGCAGGCGGCGCGGGCCGTCCCCGATGCCGCGACCGAGGTGATCAGCACGGTCTGTTTCGCGCTGGCGGGTGTCATCGGCTCTGTCGTATTTCTGCTGGCGATTGATTACCGGATCGCGGTGGCGCTGGCGGTCTGGCTGGTGATCTATGTCGCGCTGGTCCGGTTCTTCATGCCCCGGGTACGGGTGAATTCGGCGGCGCGGGCCTCGTCCCGGGCCATGGTGACGGGGCAGGTGGTCGATACGATCACCAATATCAAGACCGTCAAACTCTTTGCCCATGCCGCCTGGGAAGACCGGGTGGCGCTGAAGGCGATGGAGGTTTTCCGCGCGCGCAGTCTCGAATTCGGGGTGATCTCGACATGGTTCCGCCTGTCGCTGATGACGCTGGCGGGGGGGCTGCCGGGGCTGCTGATCGGCGGCACGGTGATGCTGTGGCAAGAGGGGCTGGCGAGTGCCGGCGCCATCGCTGCCTCGGGCGCGATTGCCATGCGGATCGCGCAGATGTCGGGCTGGGTCAGCTTTACCCTGATGTCGATCTATACCTCGGTCGGTGAAGTCGAGGATGGGATGCGTACCCTTTCGGCGCCGCACCAACTGGCCGATGCGCCGGATGCGCGCGACCTGCCGGTGGTGCGGGGTGAGATCACCTTTGACCATGCCAGCTTTGCCTATGGCCGGCGCAGGGGTGGGGTGGCCGAGTTGAACCTGACCATTCGCGCGGGGGAAAAACTGGGGATCGTCGGCGCCTCGGGCGCCGGGAAATCGACGCTCGTTTCCCTGCTGTTGCGGCTCTATGACTGCGAAAATGGTCGGGTTCTGATCGACGGTCAGGATGTGCGCGAGGTGACGCAGGAAAGCCTGCGGCGGCAGATCGGGATGGTCACGCAGGAAACCGCGATGTTCAACCGCTCGGCCCGGGACAACATCGCCTATGGGCGGCCCGAGGCGGATGAGGCTGCGGTGATCGCCGCCGCGACGGCAGCCGAAGCGCATGGTTTCATC
>CALLZQ010000529.1 GCA_937858255.1 uncultured Tabrizicola sp. | reverse complement strand
TTCAACGACCCCGACAGCCCGATCCCGCTGACCTATGGCGACATCTTCCGCCAGACCGAGGAAGAATATTCCCGCCACAACTTTGACGGCGCCACGACCGAGATGCTGTTCCAGCACTTCAAGGATGCCGAGGCGGAATGTGAGCGGCTGCTGGCCTTTGCCCCCGAGGATCCGAAATCGGGCAAGCGGATCATCATGGCCCATCCGGCCTATGACCAGACGATCAAGGCAAGCCACCTGTTCAACCTGCTCGACGCGCGCGGGGTGATTTCGGTGACCGAACGGCAGGCCTATATCGGGCGTGTCCGGGCACTGGCCAAGAAATGCGCCGATGCCTTCCGGGAAACCGAGGCCGGGGCAGACGCATGACCGGCAAGATCGCAGCGGGGGCCATCGTGATTTCAGCACTGATCGCAGGCATCGCCATCTACTGGCTACAGGTCTACGCCTTTTATGAGGAGGTAGCCTTTACGCCCGGCGCGGAAATCACCCTCACGGCCATCGAATCCGGTCAGCCCGAGGTCATTCTGGCCGAGAATGTCACCGGGGTCGACGCCGACTCCTCGCCCTTACGGTTCCGCGCCTGTTTCACGACGCCGCTGACACAGGCGATGCTGACAGAAACCTATCAGGCCTATGAGGGCGCCTAGCCGCTGGTCGCGCCAAGCTGGTTCGACTGCTTTGATGCGATGGAAATCGGCACGGCGCTGGAGCGGGGCGAGGCTTTGGCCTTCCTGTCGCAATCGAATGTCCATGCCGATGTCGACCGGGTTGTGGCCGTTTTCCCCGATGGCCGCGCCTATGCCTGGACCCAACTGAGCCCTGCCGCCAAGGATAAATGACATGCCCGATCTGTTGATCGAACTCTTTTCCGAGGAAATCCCGGCACGGATGCAGGCCCGCGCCCGCGAGGATCTGAAAAAGCTGGTAACGGATGGTCTGGTGACGGCGGGGGTGGCCTATGGCCCTGCCCGCGCCCTTTTGTCGCCGCGCCGCCCTTCCCCCCCCCCCCGCGGGCCGGCCGCGCCGCCTTGCCCTCACGCTCGATGGCCTGACCGCTGAATCCAAACCCACGCGTGAAGAGCGCAAGGGCCCCGCCACCACCGCCCCGCAACAGGCCATCGACGGCTTTTTGCGCGCCACCGGCCTGACGCTCGACCAGTTGGAAAAGCGCGCCGATAAAAAGGGCGAAACCTATTTCGCCGTGATCGAAAAGCCGGGTCGCCGCGCCGAAGAGATCATCGCCGAAGTGCTGGAAAGCACCATCCGCAATTTCCCGTGGCCCAAATCGATGCGCTGGGGCGCAGGCTCCCTGCGCTGGGTCCGCCCGCTGCACTCGATCCTCTGCATTCTCTCGGATGAAGAGGGGCACCGCGTCGTCCCCGTCACGGTCGATCACATCACCTCAGGCAACACCACCGCGGGCCATCGCTTCCTGGCCCCCGGGCGTTTCGGTGTCCACAATTTCGACGATTACGCCGCGAAACTGAAACGCGCCCATGTGATCCTCGACAGCGCCGAGCGCGAGGATGCCATCTGGCAGACCGCCCAGAACCTCGCCTTTGCCGCCGGGATGGAACTGGTCGAGGACCGCGCCCTCTTGACCGAGGTCGCGGGTCTGGTCGAATGGCCGGTGCCCTTGATGGGCCGCATCCCCGAGGCGTTCCTTGGCCTCCCGCCCGAGGTGCTGCAAACCTCGATGCGCGAGCATCAGAAGTTCTTCTCGACCCGCAACCCGAAAACCGGCCGGATCGAGGGCTTTGTCACCGTCGCCAATACCGAAACGGCAGACCATGGCGAGACGATCCTCAAGGGCAATCTCAAGGTGCTGACCGCGCGCCTGTCCGACGCCCGCTTCTTCTGGGAAAACGATCTGCGCGTGGCCAAGGCGGGGATGGGTGAATGGGAAGAGGGGCTGAAAGCCGTCACCTTCCACAACAAACTGGGAAGCCAAGCAGACCGCATCGTCCGCATCGCGGCCCTCGCCCATGATATTGCACCGATGGTCGGCGCCGATCCCGATCAGGCCGAACGCGCCGCGAAACTGGCGAAACTTGACCTGCGCTCGGCCATGGTGGGTGAATTCCCGGAATTGCAGGGCCTGATGGGCATGTATTACGCGAAAGCCGCGGGCGAGCCTGAGGCCGTGGCCAACGCCGCCCGCGACCACTATTCGCCGCTTGGCCCCACCGACGATGTGCCGACGGACCCGGTTTCCGTGGCCGTGGCGCTGGCCGACAAGATCGACACGCTGACGGGCTTCTGGGCCATCGACGAATTGCCTACGGGCTCGAAAGACCCCTTCGCGCTGCGTCGCGCGGCCTTGGGGGTGATCCGGTTAGTGCTGGGGAACGGGGTTCGGTTCCGCTTTGAGAACAGCTTATATGGTGCTTTTGACGCCAGCATTATTGCGGCTGCTAAGTCCGGCAATTTAGGGTGGAGGCAAATACTTCGCTCGAACATGAATGGGGTCGAGAGCGAAAGTGAGATGCTCTCAAAATTTGTCGTGTTCAACAACGGCAAGATGATCTGGATGAAGGGAACTGAAACCAAAGTTCGCGAAGCATGGGCGCGAGGGACTCTGGTTAAGGTTAGCGCGCCCGGCGCATTTGAGATGGTCAAGGACTATGAGGGGGAAGAAGCCGTCCCTGCTGTCGATGTGATTACCTACAACCTCCTCTCCTCCTCCCACCCCCCCCCCAAACTCTCCCAAAAAGCGGAGGGGCCCCGCCACGAGGTCATCGACGCCTGCCTCGCCATGCCAAACAACGATGACCTCACCCTCCTCGTCAACCGCGCCCGCGCCCTGAACGCCACCCTCGCCACCGAGGACGGCGCCAACCTTGTTCAGGGCTTCAAGCGCGCCAACAACATCCTCACGCAGGCCGAGCAAAAGGACGGGGTCGAATACTCCTTCGGCGCCGATCCGAAATTCGCGGAAACTGACGAAGAGCGCGCCCTCTTCACCGCCCTCGATCAGGCCGAGGCCAGCATCGCCCCGGCGATGGCGGCAGAAGACTTCACGGCGGCGATGCAGGCCATGGCCGCGCTCCGCGCGCCCATCGACGCCCTCTTCACGGCCGTACAGATCAATACGGATAATCAGATCGTCCGCCGCAACCGGCTGAACCTCCTCCACCGCATCCGCGCGATCTGCCTCTTGGTGGCCGACCTGACCAAACTCGAAGGCTGATCATTTTCTGTCTGTAAATATCCTCGGGGGGCAGCATTTTGCCCCCGGGCAAAATGCGCTAGGGGGGCAGACAGCCCCCCTTTCCACATCTGCTTGCCCGCGCCGCCGCCCGGTATTGAAAAACCTTGCGCCGGGTATCAGGCGGCGCTTGTCACAAGATGAATTTGGCGTAAGGTCTGGCGGACGGAAGGATTGCCGCAGTGCAGAAAATCGCGCCCCTTGACGACTTCACCGAAGTCACCCCAACCGCCCGGATCGACCGTCAGGCCCATGGCTGGCGGGCGAAATGCCTGCAAAGGCTGATCCGCCTCGATCTTCCGGTGCCGCGTACGGTGGCCATTCCCGCCGCGACCGTTCGGGCCATTGCCGCCGGCCATCCGATCGACTGCCGGGCGATCCTGTCGCATTTCGGCGAGGGGGCGCTGGTCTCGGTTCGCCCCTCGCCGGAAAACCCCGACTGGGGGGGGCCGGCCACCATCCTCAACATCGGCCATAACCGCGCCCGTCACCGCGATCTGGTGGAACGCCATGGCGCACAGGCCGCCGATGCGATCAGCCTGCGCTTTATCCAGAGCTACGCCACCCATGTCGCGCGTCTTGACCCCGATATGTTTGAGGCGACCGACCCTTCGCCCGAGACGATCCGCGAGGCGTTGCGTGTCTATGCGCATGAGATGGATGAGGATTTCCCCGAGGATCCGGCCCGTCAACTGACCGATGTACTGCGCTCGATGGCCCGCGCATGGGAGGGGACGACCGCCCGCCTGCTCCGTCAGGCCAAGGGCGCCCCGGCCGAGGCGCCGCTGGGCCTTGTGGTGCAGGCCATGGCGCAGGGCATGGGGCAGGGCATTTCCGGCTCGGGTGTGATTCAGTTCGTCGATCCGGTGACCGGTCTTGCCCAGGTCACGGGCCGCTATCTGGGGCAGGGACAGGGGCGCGATGCGCTCAAGGCTGCCAAGGCGATGTATCTGACCCGTGATCCGCGCGGCCCCTCGCTTGAGGATATCGCGCCCGAGATTTTTGCCGATCTGGCCCGCCATGGTGCCGCCTGCCGGCAAAAGCTGCGCGAGGAAATGCAGATCGAATTCACCATCGAGGACGGTCGCCTTGCGGTTCTGGATGCGGTGCGCGTGCAGCGTTCGGCCCGGGCGAGTTTGCGGATCGCGGTCGATCTGGCCAAGGACGGGGTGATCAGCCCCGAAGAGGCGGTGTTGCGGGTCGAGCCGCGGGCGCTGTCCGAACTTCTCCATACCCAGGTCGACCCGCGCGGTCC